>CAZMOW010000074.1:0-12111 GCA_964567975.1 uncultured Anaerolineales bacterium
CATCACGAACCGTTTTCAGCTGATCAAAAAGGGCGTGGGGCTCTCGCGGCGCTGGACACGGGAGCACCACAGTGCGGCCCAGGGACATCTCCACGTGCTCCACGTCCACACGGACGAGGGGGTGGAGGGCGTCTGCACCGTAGGTGACGCGCGCTACCTCACCATGCGGCCTCGCGATCTGGAGCAGCTTCGCGTCCTGGCCCTGGGCGTGGACCCCTTTGATCGCGAATATCTGCACGACAAGCTGAGCGCCGCCACGCGGGGCATGTTCACCCGCCCGGGCTGGTTCGGCGCTTTCGACAACTGCTTGTGGGATATCGCGGGCAAGGTGGCCGGGCTTCCCGTGTACGCCCTGTTGGGGCGGGCGCGGAAGCGCTGTCCGGCCTACTATAATATCGGCGGAGGACGGGGCGAGGGCACCGAGGAGGTCGCCGTCGAGGACGCAAAGAAGGCCGTGGGGATGGGCTTCCCGGCGGTCAAGGATCATTTTCGGGACACGGCGGCCAGGAACATCGCCTACCTGGGCGCCGTCCGTGAGGCCGTGGGCCCCGATATCGACGTGCTGCACGACGCCGCCCTGGCGGGCTACAATTTCCAGGAGGCCTTGCGGGTAGGGCGCGCCCTGGAAGAGATCCGCGCCGGATGGTTCGAGGAGCCCCTGCCGGACGCCAAGCAGGCCCAACTTCAGGAGTTGTGCGAGGCCCTGGACGTGCCCGTGCTGGCACTCGAATCCATGATGCACGACATGGACCTGTGCGCCCAGTGGCTCATCTCGGGAGCCACCGACTTTTTGCGGCTCAACGCCCGCCACGGCACCACCACGGTCCTCAAGCTGGCCCACCTGGCCGAAATGCACGGTGCCAACGTAGAGTTCAACGGGCCGGGAGGACTCTACGGCCTGGTGCACAGCCACCTGGTATGCGCCATCCGCAACACCAGTTACTATGAATATTTTCCGAGCGGCACCCGGGACGAGCGGGGCAAGGAGCACGGCCTGCTCAATCCGCCCGTGCCTGAGGAGGGCTACATCAAACCGCCGGCATCCCCCGGCTGGGGCGCCGAATGGGACTGGGACTATTTCCGCAAGCAGCGCGTGGCGGAGCTGTGAGTGGCGGTTCGCATTGGGATAGACAGGAGGTTCAGATGACCGAGTTGACCGTGCTGATCGGTGAGGACGTGGGTCAAGATAACCTTAGGCGCATGCGGGACGTCTATCCCGACGTACTGTTTCTCTTTTGTCCCCATGAGGACGATTTCATCGCGACCGCGCCAAGGGCCCACATCATTTTCACCAAGCATCTGCCGGCCGAGGCCCTGAAGAGGGCGTCCCGATTACGTTGGGTACAGGCCGGGACGGCGGGGATGAACCATCTTTTGGACGCCGGGCTTGGTGAACGGGATCTGCTTGTCACCAACGCCTCGGGTGCCCACGGGACTCCCATGGCGGAACTGATCCTGGGCATGATGCTGGCCTTTGCCACTGGCCTGAACGCGCTGATGCGCGCGCAGCACGAGCACGCCTGGGTCCAAGAGGAGATCAGGACACAAAAGTTCGAGCTGGAGGGCCAGACCCTCTGCGTGCTGGGGCTGGGGGATATCGGCGGGACGCTGGCGCGCAAGGCGGGGAACCTGGGCATGTACGTGTTGGGCGTGCGGCGCAGCGCGCAACGGTTCCCCCACGTGGATGAACAGTACGACCCCCATCAACTGTTGCAGATTTTCCCCCGCGCCGATCACGTGGCCCTCTGCCTGCCCCTGACGTCCGAGACAGAGGGCATCGTGGGCGAGCGGGAGTTGCGGGCCATGAAACCCGAGGCCTACATCTATAACGTGGGCCGGGGGCCCTCCATCGATACGGAGGCGCTCCTGCGAGCCCTGTCCGAGGGATGGATCGCTGGGGCCGGGTTGGACGTCACCGACCCCTCCCCTGTGCCGGAAGATTCGCTGCTGTGGGACGCGCCCAACGTGATCCTGAGCCAGCACACCAGCGGCAGCAGCCCCTTCAACCCCGATCGGATCACGTCGATCTTTATGGAGAATCTGGGGCGCTATCTGCGGGATGAGCCCCTGATGAACGTGGTGAACATAGATTTGGGGTACTGAGGTACTCCTTGTCGGGAGAAAGATCGTTTTTGTAATTTACTTCTCCCTTACTCCCCCGGCATGTGCCGCCGATACTGAAGGGCCTCGGCCAGATGCTCGGAGCGGATCTCCTCGCTGCCCGCCAGATCGGCGATGGTGCGCGACAGTTTGAGGACCCGGTGATAGCCCCGGGCGCTGAGGCCCAGTTGGCGCATGGCCGCCTTGATCAGCGTGCGGCCGGCGTCGTCCAGTTCGCAGTGCTTGCGCACCTCGGCGGGGCCCATGTCGGCGTTGCAATATAATCCCGTGCCCTGGAAGCGCGCCCGCTGGCGCTCCCGCGCCGCCTCCACCCGCTGGCGCACGCTGGCCGAGGATTCTCCCAATCGCCGGTCGGTCAGTTTCTCGTATTCCACGTGGGGCACCTCCACGTGAATGTCGATACGGTCCATCATGGGGCCCGAGATCCGTTTCTGGTAGCGCTCGATCATGCTCCGGGAGCAGGTGCACTCGTGGGTGGGGTCGCCGTGATAGCCGCAGGGACAGGGGTTCATGGCCCCCATGAGCATAAAGTTGGCCGGAAAGCTCAGCGAGCCCGTGGCCCGGGATATGGTCACTATCTTGTCCTCCAGGGGCTGGCGCAGCACCTCCAGCGTGCGCATGCCGAACTCGGGCAGCTCGTCGAGAAAGAGCACGCCGCGATGCGCCAGGGATATTTCGCCCGGGCGCGGCCAATGGCCACCCCCCACCAGTCCGGCCTGGGAGATGGTGTGATGAGGCGCCCGAAAGGGGCGCTGGCGCATCAGTGGCTTGTCGGCGGATAGGGAGCCCACGATGGAATAGATCTTGGTCGTCTCCAGGGCCTCTTCGACGGTCATCTGCGGCAGGATGCCGGGCACGGAGCGGGCCAGCAGCGTCTTCCCCGAGCCCGGCGGCCCGCACATCAGCACACAGTGGCCGCCCGCGGCGGCCACCTCCATGGCCCGCTTGGCATGCTCCTGTCCCCGTATCTCGGCGAAATCGACGGCATAGTCGGGCTCGCTCGCCGCAAAGAGATCCTCGTCTTCCACGTATGGCGCGATGAGGTTCAGATTGTTCAGGTGCATGGCGAGCTGGCCCAGGTTGCGCACGGGGATCACCGTCAGTTCCGGGATGAGGGCCGCCTCGGGGGCGTCCATCTCGGGCACGTACAGCGTCTCCATGCCCTCCTCACGGGCCACAGAGGCCATGGAGATGATGCCGTTGATGTGGCGCACGCTACCATCCAGGGAGAGCTCGCCGATAAAGAGGCTGTCCCCAAAGTCGATGGGCAACTGGTTGCCGCCGGCCAGTATGCCCACGGCGATGGGCAGATCGTAGGAGGGCCCCTCCTTGTGCAGGTCCGCCGGGGCCAGGTTTATGGTCACCCGTTTTTGGGGAAAAGTGAGATTGGAATTATAGATGGCCGAGCGTACCCGCTGGCGCGATTCCTGGATGGCCGTGTCGGGCAGTCCCACGATATCGATCCTGCCCACCTGTCCCGGGTGTACGTCCACCTCCACATCCACCAGGGTGCCCTCCAAACCGACGAGAGCGCAACTCGCTATCTTGGCCAACATGGATCTCCCCTCCCCTCACGCGCCGACAATCCGCTCCCAGTGTAGCACAGTTTCCGATACGGGTGCAAGCCAATTTGCGTGCACCCGCTCGCTCGGCAGCGCTCTTGCTTCTTTGGCAAGGACGGCTATCATTTGATATGTAGAAGAGGGCATGAGGCTTGTCGAGAAGGGAGGGCGATGAAATCGCGCGAGATCGTCGAGCGCACACTGGTGTACGAGGGCCCCGAGCGTGTGGCAGCCTCTCTTCCCCCGCCCTATTGGCACGACCTGTGCCACGTGCACTATGAGTTGCACGGGTTCAGCCGCGACTGGCAACAGGTGGGCGAGGGCCGCCAAGAATACGTGGACGAGTGGGGTAATACCTGGGCCCGGGTGGACGCCACCAGCAAGGGCGAGGTGGCAGAGGGGGTGCTGGAGGACTGGGACCATCTGGACGCTCTCACCCTGCCCAACCTGGCCGATCCAACCAATTTTCGCCAGGTGCGGGCCGTCTGTGGGGATCCATCCAACGAGCGCTATCGCGTGGGCGGGCTGCCGGGGTTTCCTTTTAACATTGCGCGCAAGATGCGCCGTCTGGAAAATTTTCTCATGGACATTCTGCTCCATCCGCGGCGGGTGCGTGTGCTGTTACGGCGTATCGAGGAGGTGTTGGCGGCGACTATGGTGCAATATGCAAGGGCCGGCGTCGACGCCGTCATGTTTCCCGAGGATTGGGGCACCCAGGAGGGCTTGATGATCCGCCCCGACGCATGGCGCAGCGTCTTCAAGCCCGGCTTTGAGCGCCTCTGCGCCGTGGCCCATGCACATGGGCTCAGGGTCTTTATGCACTCTTGCGGCCGGATCACGGCCATCATCCCCGACCTCATCGAGGCGGGCGTGGATCTCTTACAGTTCGACCAGCCCCAACTCCACGGCATCGATAACCTAGCCCCGTTTCACGGCCAGATCACCTTCTGGTGCCCGGTGGATATCCAAAAGGCGCTCCAGACCCGGGACGAGGACGTCATCGTAGCCCAGGTCCGGGAATTGTTGCAGAAACTCGGGGGCCCCGAGGGAGGCTTTATCGCCGGCTATTATAGCGACAACGCCTCCATCGGATTGGAGCCCCGCTGGCAGGATATCGCCTGCCGCGCCTTTATGCGCTACGGCGTGTATGATGACGGGGAATAGCATCCTGTGTCACGCTCAATAGGTGTAACAGGTTCCTACTTTTATAGTTGATGGGAGGGGACAACGGGAATATGAATAATGTCTGGCTTGCTCTGGGAATGACCCTGTTTGCGGGCATGGCGACAGGCATAGGCAGTGCTATCGCCTTTTTTGCCAAGAGAACGAACTATCGCTTCCTTTCCATCTCCACCGGCTTTTCCGCCGGCGTCATGATATACATCTCCTTTGTCGAGATCCTGACCAAGGGCAACGAGGCGTTGGCGGCGGCCTATGGCGCGGGGTTGGGGGGTTGGATCAATGTCATCTCGTTCTTTGGCGGGATAGCTGTCATCGGTGTCATCGACGCATTGATACCGGAGGCGGAGAATCCCCACGAGCCTCACACGGCGGAAGCGAGGGCGGCCCTTCAGGAATCGGAGGCCTCCACGCTTGCCACTACGGATGTCGACCCCCAGCATGGAGAAGGTGTTTCTGAGACCGGGGCCGCCCGCCATGAGGAATTGCTGCGCATGGGCCTGTTCGCTGCCCTCGCCATCGGTATCCACAATTTCCCCGAGGGCCTGGCCACTTTTCTCTCGGCGCTTGAGGATCCCACGGTCGGGGCGGCCATCGCCGTGGCTGTCGCGCTGCACAATGTCCCCGAGGGCATCAGCGTCTCCGTGCCCATCTACTATGCCACCGGCCATCGAGGCAAGGCCTTTCTCTACTCGGCCCTGAGTGGCATGTCCGAGCCCATCGGCGCGATCATCGCCTACTTTGCCCTGCGCGGCCTCATTGGAGGCGAGGGGGGCGTGATGCCCCCTCAGGTGATGGGCATACTCTTTGCCGCCGTGGCCGGTATCATGGTCTACATCAGTCTGGACGAACTGCTGCCCACCAGCCGCGCCTACGGTGAGGGACACGACAGCCTGATCGGACTGTTGGCCGGTATGGCCGTTATGGCTCTCAGCCTGCTGCTGATGCGCTGATGGGAATGGTCGGCTATTCATCCCCTCACAGTGAACCAGACTGCTCCGCCGAGCATGCCGCATATTCTGAAAGGAATTAGCGCTCCCGGCCCACCGCCGTCATATAGATGACGCTCTCTCGTTCGTCCTCGATGCCCAGGAGTTCATTGGCTTCCTCATCATAGAGGGCGCCAATCTGACAGCTTCCCAATCCCAGGGCCACGCCGGCGAGGGCGACATTCTGGGCGATGTGTCCGGCGTCCAAGTAAATGTAACGGTATGCCCGCTGTTTGTACTTCCACTTTGATCGCTCAAAGATGGCGGTCCAGACGAACACCACATTCGCTTCGTAGACCATGCGCTGGTCCAGCGCCGCGCGGGCCGCCTGCAAGGAGAAATCCCCCGTTCGCAATTGTTCCAGGGCGTGCTCGGCAACCGCATAGTGATACACGCCCGGTTCCACGTCTTCCACGCGGTTCACCACCACATAGGTCTCGATGGGATACAGGCCCCCTGCCGACGGCGCCGTGCGAAAGGCGACCCCCCGGTTCTCGTGAGAGATCCCCTGAGCTGCCCACACCAGGCGCGAAAGCTCCAGCTTGCTCATTAATTCATCGGAAAAGTTCCGCACACTGTGGCGCTCCTTGAGCGCCCGCCACAGGGACGTGCCGCCCTTGGTTCTGGGCGAGTCCAGGGGAATCCTGGGGGCATCTGGATACGTCTTGTACGTCTCGGGCTCGCTGGCCCAATCCAGGCCGCCCCCTGAGAGCTCTCCGCGGACGTACTTGGTCTGCTCTTGAAATCTATCGCCTATTTTCACGCCCGTCTCCCCACCGTCAGATGAACAGATTTATGTCAGAGTTTCTGGCGTCCCGGATATAAGCGCCCACGGCGCCGCATTCGTCGATCAGGTCTTCTCGTAGATCCTCAAGGGCGATGCCCATGATCTCCATGGTCATATCACAGGCGATGATCTTGCCTCCTAGCTCCTTATAGTCGGCAAGCATGCGCTCCAATGAGGCCGCGTTGGCCTTTTTCATGCGCCGCTTGATCATCCACTTTCCCAATCCCAAAAAGTTCATCTTGGAGAGAGGCCCCTTTTCCAGGCCGCCCTTTTTGAGGCGCTGCAGCCCCCAAAAGGTAAAGAACATGGAGACCTCCATGCCCATGGCCAGGGAGCCATTGGCGATGACCAGGGCGCTATAGACCTTGTCCATGTCGCCGCTCTGTACCACGATCGTCGTACGGTCGGCCATGTCACCTCCTCATCTTCGTATGCGAATGGTCCAGTCGTCGTCCTCTCCCTCGACGCCCAAGAGTTCCACCCCCAGCGCCTCGACGGCCATGGGGATCTCTTTTTTCGAGGAGGGATGGGTGCCCTCCACCTCGACGACATCCCCTTCCGCCGCTTTGCGCAGCGCCTTGCGGGTCTCTACAAGAGGAACAGGACACGTCTCCCCACGCACGTTCACTTTGAACTCGGTCATGATCGCTCCTTATCCCGTAAATTCCACGATGACTTCCTTCACGTCCCACAGATGATCCAACTTTTCGTGAATCTCCTCAGAGATGTTGTTGGCGAACTGGTGATCGGGCCGCAGATCGATCTCTACCTGCACGGTCCCGTCTTCCACGGCTATGTCGTTCACCATCTCCGTGCGCACCAGGTCCAGCCCCACCACGGGGTTCATGACCCGCTTGAGGCGCCGGAGAACGACCTCTTCCGTCGTCGGTTCCCTCTCGGTGATGAGGCCGTGACGCTCCTTATAGTTCTGGACGGCGGCCCGCAGGCCGTCCACGGCCAGTACGGAACAGTGGGTCTTGATGGGAGGAAGCCCGCCCAGTTCCTCCGAGGCCTCCTGCCAACTGATCTCTTCCGCCTCGTCCAGGGTCTTGCCCTTGGCCATCTCGGTGATGATGGAGCCCGTGGCGATATTCGAGGCGCAGCCATAGGATTCAAAGGTGATGTCCTCGATGCGCTGCGTCTCCCCGTCGACCTTTAGGTACACGGATACCATATCCCCGCAGGCCGGACTGCCCTCCTTGGCCTGGGCGTCGGCATCTTCCAGCCGTCCCACGTTCCGAGGATTCTTGAAATGCTCCATGACTTTATCGCTATAGGGTAACGGCATGATATTCACTCCTTTCCAAGTGGGCTGATGGCTCGTAAATTTTCGATGATGTCGCTCAGGGCCTCGCTCACGGCGTCGACCTCCTCCGGCTCGTTAAAGCGCCCAAAGGTGAAACGCACGGAACCGTGGGCCCGCTCGTGATTCCCCCCGATGCCCAGGATCACGTGGCTGGCCTCCAGGGAGCGGCTGAAACAGGCCGAGCCCGTGCTGACGGCGAATCCCCTCATATCCATGTGCAGCAGGATCGACTCCCCCTCCACAAAGCGGAACGAGATGTTGGTGTTTTGCGGTAGCCGCTCTTCCGGATGCCCGTTAACCTGCGAGTGAGGGATCTGTAGCAACTGTTCCGTCAGTCGGTCACGCATGGTCTTCAGTCGCGCCGTCTCCTCCGGCGTCACCAGTTCCACGGCCTTGGCAAACCCCACCGCGGCGGGGATATTCTCCACGCCCCCCCGCCGGTTGGATTCCTGAAAGCCGCCGTCCATCCATTTTGTGAACGGCGTGTCCTCGCGCAGATAGAGCCCACCGATCCCTTTTGGACCGTGGAGGAGGTGGCCCGTCACGGTCACCATGTCCACCGGCGTCTCTGTCACGTCCAGGGGCACGCGCATGAAGGAATGGGTGGCGTCGGTGTGAAACAGGACATCCTTTTCCCGGCAGATCCGGGCGATGGCGCCCACGTCCTGCAGCGTGCCGATCTCCTGATTGGCCGACTGGATGGAGACCAGGATCGTCTGTGGCGTGATGGCCCGAGCAAGTTGATCGAGATCGACGCGGCCGTATTCGTCCACGTCCAGATAGGTGACCTCGAAGCCTTCCCTTTCCAGGGCCCGGGCACTGTGTAGGACGGGAAAATCCTCGATCTTGCTGACGATGAGGTGCCGCCCCTTTTTTTCGGCCAGGGCCGCGGCCACGCCCTTGATGGCCATGTTACTCGATTCCGTACTGCCGGAGGTGAACACGAACTCCTCCGGTTGGGCTCTCAGGGCACCGGCTATGGTACCCCGCGCTTCCTCCAGGGCGTCCTTGGCGTCTATGCCCAGTGTATAGCCAAACTGTGAGGTGGCCACGGCGTATTGTTCAAAAAAGTAGGGGTTCATGGCCTCCAGGACGCGCTCGTCAAGCCGTGTCGTGGCGCCATTGTCCAGGTAAACGAATCTATCCAGCATCTCCTTCCTCCTTCGGACATCTTCTCAACATTGTTTATATATTTTAGCATAAATATCCTGATCGGTCCATGACAAAAGTCACACTACTGTGCTGGGCTTTACCTTTTCTGATTTGCCAACTTCTCTCCGTCGCCGAGATATGTTATAATGTTCCTGTTATGAATAGGAGTGAAAGCGCGTTTCTCGACAAATTCGATCAGGATCGCATATTTTGGCTCATCGTTGGGGGGTTGATTCTCGTTTACGCCCTGCTCAACACCCAGGCCGTATTGCCCATCATCTTTTCCCTTTTGGGGCTTCTTCTGGCCGTGACGGTGCACGAGTGCGCCCATGCCTGGGTAGCCGACAGGTTGGGCGATCCCACGGCGCGGCTGCGGGGGCGGGTCTCGTTGAATCCCCTGGTGCATCTGGATCCCATGGGGACGGTGATGATGATCCTCACAGTCTTTACGGGGATGGGCATAGGATGGGGCAAGCCCGTGCCAGTGAACCCCTACCAGCTCAAATATGGCCGCCGTTTTGGGGAGGGGCTGGTGGCCCTGGCCGGCCCCCTGGCGAACCTTCTTTTGGCCGCCATTGTGGGCCTCGTCTTCCGCATCACGGGAGGCGCTATCCCTTATATCTATCTCATACTACGCATCCTGGTGATGACCAACGTCGTCATCGCCATGTTCAACCTGTTACCCTTTCCGCCGCTGGATGGGCACAGCGTGCTGTTGGGGCTTTTGAGCTTGAGTAACGCCGAATGGACGTGGCAGCTTTCGGAATTCATCGCCGGCTGGGAGCGGCATGGCGCCATGATCCTGCTGGGGGTGATCCTCGTCTCACAATTTATGGGGCTCAACATCATCGGCGCCCTGATAGGTCCCCCGACACAGTTCTTTTTGCGCCTTATCCTGGGCTGAGCGCTCCAGGCACTTTGTGGATCATGGGTTGGAAGTATCGTTTGCGACAGTTCTTGAACCACCTGCAGGCCGACGAGGCGGGGGTGGACTATGACCTGGTAGAGGAACTCCTTCCTGCCGAGGCGTGTGAACTGTTTCGGGGCATGTCGGCGGGGGATCAGCAGCACGCCCTGTGTGTCCTCCGCGCCCTTGGTAGAGAGGGGGAGCCGTCATTGGCACTGAAGCGGGCCGCCCTGTTGCACGACGTGGGCAAGAGCTATGCTGATGTAAAGCTGTGGCATCGCGTCCTTGGTGTGGCCGTCGAGGCCGTGGACGAGACGCTGGTCTCGCGCCTGCCCCCGTCGGATGGTGGCCTCTATCTACAGGCGCAGCATGCCGAGCTTGGCGCGCTGCTGTGCGAAAAAGTGGATCTCTCGCCTCTCGCTGTGAATCTGGTGCGCTATCACGAATCCCCGGTGGAGGAGATGGACGATCCCACCCTGCGCGAAGCGCTGGTGGCGCTAAAGGCGGCCGATGACGTATGTTAGCGGATGGGATTCTATGGAGGGAGACTATACCGTCATGAACCTGACCTTGGTGGGGCTCGGACTGGTCGGCACATCGGTGGGGCTGGCCCTCAAAGCGGTGAGTGACGATATCTCTGTCACGGGCCACGATGCGGATGCCGATAGGGTAGGACGCGCCAAGGAACTGGGGGCCATCGACGGGAGCCACTGGAATCTCCTGGCCGCCTGTGAGGAGGCCGATCTTATACTCCTCGACGTGGACCTGGACGAGATGGAGGCGACGCTGGAGGCCCTGGCTGGCGAGATCAAAGAGGGCACGGTCATCGTGGATACCTTTGCCCTAAAGCGCCCCGTCCTCGAGCTGGCCCGGCGCCTGCTGCCCGATGGCGTCCACTTTGTGGGGGGGCACGTGGTGTCACCCAGGATGCGAGAGGATGAGGAGCCCTCGGCCGATCTGTTACGGGGGGCGGCTTTTTTTCTCGTGGCCCCCGAGGGGGTGGATCCCCAGGCTATGGATATGGCCTCCAACCTGGCCGAGGCCGTGGGGGCCGTTCCCCGCTATATCGATGCGGCGGAGCACGATGGCCTGGTGGCCGCCACGCTGCAGCTTCCGTTGTTGAGCGCCCTGGCCATGATCGATGTGTTGCACGAGGAGACGGGGACCAAGGAGCGAAAGGAGGCCACGGGGGGCGCCCTGGCCGGCATGGTCTCCCTGCTATCCCGTTCGCAGGCCCTTGCCGCCGCTCCCTTTTTGCACAATCGGGAGAATATGCTGCACTGGCTGGACATCTATGCGAGGCGATTGGATGCCCTGCGGGCCGCGCTGGCCGGTGAGAAGGCGGAAGCCCTGGAGGAGGAGATCGCCAGGGTCCGCGAGGTCGGCGAGGAATGGATGCATGACGCGTCGTCCGATAAAGAGGAGGGCGAGGCCTCAGGGGGTGGATGGCGCGATCTCTTCTTGGGGGGTCTCGGGCGCCGTTGAGTTTGTGCGAGAGGGAGGATGGTTCTCATGACCAGTTTGACGGTGAGCATGCCGGCCTACAATGAGGCGGATAATATCGCCGAGATGATCGACAGGGTGCGCGACGACGTGGGGTCCATGGTGGACGATCTGGAGATCGTCGTCGTCGACGATGGCAGCGCCGATGACACCGGCGATATTGTGGAGGGGATCGGCGCCCAGGATCCCCGCGTGCGCCTGATTCGCCATCCGGTGAATCAGGGGTACGGCGCCGCCGTATATCACGCCATCTGGGCGGCGGAGAAGGAGTTGATATTCCTCACCGATTCCGATCTGCAGTTCGA
Organism: uncultured Anaerolineales bacterium; assembly: GCA_964567975.1. GTDB lineage: Bacteria > Chloroflexota > Anaerolineae > UBA1429 > UBA1429 > JAWLEV01. The sequence goes on from CAZMOW010000074.1 coordinate 11,812, forward strand.
CCTGCAGGAGTTGGAGCGCTTTTTCCCCCGCATCGACGGCGCCGACCTCGTCGTCGGCTATCGTTATGATCGAAGCGACCCCTGGTATCGCACCCTGTTTGGCAGCGGCTGGAGCTGGCTGGTGAATCTACTCTTTGGCTATACGGCGCGGGACGTGGACTGCGCCTTCAAGCTGTTCAGACGCGAGGTGATCGAGACCATCGACGTGGACTCGCGGGGGGCCACCTTCAGCGCCGAGTTTCTGGTGCGCGCCAAGCGGGCGGGGTTCGAGATCGTGGAGGAGCCAGTGAGCCACTACCC
>CAZMOW010000075.1:0-12024 GCA_964567975.1 uncultured Anaerolineales bacterium
GCGGAGCGGACGAGGAGGACGATGCAGGGATCATGACCTCCTTTGTCAAGCAGTTCTACGACGAGGCTGCCCAGGTGCCCCCCGAGATCCTGGTGCAGAACAACCTGGACGAACTGGTTGTGATCCAGCGCTGGCTGCGCCGCAAGCGGGGCGACAGGGTGCTGATCAGGGTTCCAAAACGGGGCGAGAAAAAGGATGTCATGCGCATGGCCGTGGAGAACGCCGTGGAGACGTTGAAAAAGGTGCGCGCCGAGTGGGACGCCGATACCAACAAGCAGACCCAGGCCCTGGCAGAACTCCAGGAGGCCCTGGAACTGGAGCAGCCTCCCACGCGTATCGAATGCTACGACATCTCTAACACCCAGGGCGTGGCCACCACGGGAAGTCGGGTGGTCTTTGTCAAGGGGGTGCCCAGCAAGCAGGATTATCGGCGTTTTCGCGTGCGCACGGTACATGGTCCCGACGACTATGCGGCCATGGCCGAGGTGCTCCAGCGGCGCTTCAAGCGCGCCCACGAGGCGCAGGTCAGGAAGAAAGAGGAGGGCAAGGAGAGCCGCTGGGCCATCATGCCCGATCTTGTCCTCCTGGACGGGGGCAAGGGGCAATTGAACGCCGCCCGAGAGGTGATGGAGGAACTGGGCGTGGATCACATTCCCACGGCGGCCCTGGCCAAGCGAGAGGAGGCCCTCTTTGTGCCCGGGCGCCGCGCGCCCATCCTGCTGCCGCGCCGTTCGGAGGCCCTCTACCTGTTGCAGCGCATCCGCGACGAGGCCCACCGCTTTGCCATCAGTTACCACCGCAAGCTGCGCCGCAAAAAGGGCATGAACTCTATCCTGGAAGAGATCCCCGGCGTGGGGCCGGTGCGCCGCCAGAGCCTGCTAAAGACCTTTGGTTCCCTGGAGGGTATCCGCAAGGCCACGGTGGAGGAGCTGGCCGCCGCGCCCAGCATGACCCGCCCCGTGGCCGAGCGGTTGAGGGAGTATTTGTAGATATTGTAGAGACGTCCCGGCGGGACGTCTCTACTCGGACAGGCTCTCCAACTGCACCACCGTCATGCCGTCGCCGCCCTCAGAGATCTTGCCGCCGCGATAGGAGGCCACCAGGGGATGATCCTCCAGTTGCTCGCGCACCACTTTTTTGAGCACTCCCTCCCCTTTGCCGTGGATGATGTGCACCCAGGACAATCCGGCCAGGGAGGCGTTGTCCAGATATTTGGCCAGGATGGGCCTGACTTCCTCGGCCCGGCGACCCCGCAGGTGAAGTTCCATGCCCGGCGATTCCACCCTGGGCATACGGATGGCCGGGCGCTGTCCCTCTTTTTCCTCCTTTTCGGGCGCACCGGAGCGCAGCGAGAGGGTGTTCAGCGGCGTTCGCAGTTTGAGGCCGCCCACGAGCACCTCGGCCTCCTCGTCGTCGACCCTGGCCACCTCTCCCGTCTGCTCGATGCTCTCCACATAGACCCTATCGCCCACGTGGAGGGGTTCCTTCGGCGCCGTGCGTTCGGGCCTGGCGGGCTCGGGGGTCAGTTCGTCCTCCATCTTTTCGATCTCTTCGAAGGCCTCCTTGACGGGCGGGGCCTCGGGGCCCTCTACTGCCAATTTGCTGCGCAGGCGGCGGATCTCTTCGCGCAGCCGCGCCAGGCGCTCTCGGCCCTTGGCCCGCGCCTCTGCCAGCACCTTTTGACGCTCCTCTTCTATGTGAGCCAGGCGTTCCTCCAATTCCTCCTCCATGGCTTGGACTCGCGCTCGGCGTTTCTCGGCCTCACGATGCAATTCCTCCGCCTCATCGCTGGCTTCCCTGGCCCGCGTCAACAGGGCCTCGGATTCCAGATCCTCGGGGGACAGGTATCCTCTCGCCTCCTCGATGATCGCCTCATCCAGTCCGAGTTGCTTGGCGATGGCAAAGGCGTTGCTGCGACCGGGCAGGCCGATGGTCATATGATAGGTGGGGGAGAGGGTTTCCGCATCGAACTCTACGCTGGCGTTCTGCACCCGCGGCGTGGCCGAGGCGAACATCTTTAGACGCGAATAGTGCGAGGAGCACAGGGTCAGACAGCGTCGCTCCAAAAAGGCGCCGATGAGGGCCTGGGCCAATCCTGCCCCCTCTACCGGATCCGTCCCTGCCCCCAGTTCGTCCAACAACACCAGGGAGCCGTCATCGGCGCGGTGCAGGATATCGATGATGTGGCTCATATGCGAGGAAAAGGTGGACAGGTTCTGCTCGATGCTCTGCTCGTCGCCGATGTCGGCATAGATGCCGGTGAAGACGGGCAGACGGGAACCATCGCCCACCGGGATGTGCATCCCTGCCTGGGACATGGCCGAGAGCAATCCCACCGTTTTCAGGGCCACGGTCTTGCCCCCCGTGTTGGGGCCGGTGATCACCAGCGCGGTAAAGTTGCCTCCCGCGTATACGTCGATGGGCACCACCGTCTCCTCGGGCAGCAGGGGATGACGCGCGCGTATCAGGTTCAGAGGGTGCGCCCACGGCGCCTGCTCCTCATCGGCCTCTGCCGTGGGCCACGCCTCTGTGGAAATCTCGGCAGGCCTTGCTCCGAGGGCAAAGCTGTAGCGTGCCTTGGCCAGGATCAGGTCCAGCTCGGCCAGGGCGGCCACGTTCTCGGCGATGGCCTCCGCCTCGTGGCCCACCAGGGCGCTCAGTTCCCCCAGGATGCGCTCCACCTCTCGCTTCTCGGCCAACTGCAGCTCGTGCCAGCGGTTGTTCAGTTCCACGGTGGCCAGAGGCTCGATAAAGAGGGTGGCCCCGCTGGCCGACTGGTCGTGGACGATGCCCGGGATGCGTCCCTTGTGCTCTATCTTGAGGGGGACCACATAGCGCCCGTTACGCTCGGTGACGATACGCTCCTGCAAAAAGGGCGCATTCTGGCTGGAATTCACGATGCTCTGCAGCCGGTCTATCAGGCGCTCGCGGGCCACGGCGCTCTCGCGGCGGATGCGGGCCAGTTTGGGGCTGGCGCTATCCACCACGTGCCCCTCCTCGTCCAGGCAGCGTTCGACCTCCTCAATGATGTGCGTGAGGGGCGCTATGCGCGACGCGATACCGGCCAGTAGGGGATGGTCATCCTCCAGGCGCAGGAGCAGCTTGCGCAGCCCACGGCCGCCGACCAGGGTGCTGTGGATGTCCAGCAGATCCTCCGCTTGCAACGTGGCGTCCAGCGCCGCGTGCTCCGCCGCCGGGCGCACGTCATGGACCCCGCCCATGGTGACCCCCGAGTGCTCTGAGAGCAGGGCCTTGGCCTCGGTCGTTTCCCGGAGGCGCCGACGCACCACGGCCTCCTTTGTCGAGGGGCGCAGGGCCAGCGCCCGCTCCCGGCCCGCCGAAAAGGAGGTGTGATCTGTCAATTGAGCGGTGATCTTGTAGTATTCCAGGATGGAAAGGTAATGTTCGTCCATAAAATGTGCTTTATCTACCATTATGTACAAGGGATAGGTGACCTTTTGGTACAATAATCAACTACTTAGTATAGCATGCATCGACTATGACTCAAAAGAAGCGTCAGACGGCGTTATCACCGAGGTTTATACAAAAGGTAGTTGTTCTACAAACTACAAAACACCTACTTTTTTGTTTCCTCTGTTGATGGGTATATAATAGTGGTCGTTATGCATGAATTGGCCGTTACGGAGAATATCCTTGAGATCGTCGACCGGCACGCGCGGGAAGCGGACGCGGAGCGGGTTTTACGCATTCATCTGGTCATCGGCGAGCTCTCCAGCATCGTCGATGACTGTGTGCAGTTCTATTTTGATTTCCTGAGTGAGGACAGCGTCGCCGAGGGGGCGGAATTGGTCTTTGAGAGGATTCCCATCTCGCTGCGCTGCAAGGCCTGTGGACACGAGTGGCAGCCGGAGGACGCTGCCGATTGGACGTGTCCCGCCTGCGGGCTGGCCCAGGCGGGCGTGGCGGCCGGTCGCGAGTTCTATGTGGATAGTATAGAGGTAGAATAGATGACGACGAAAAAGATCCCCGTTATCGAGCGCATCATGGGCGCCAACGATGAGGTGGCGCTTGAGAACCGAAAACTTTTGGATGAGCACAACACGCACGTCATAAATGTCATGGCCTCGCCCGGTGCGGGCAAGACGAGCCTCATCGTCAGCACCATCGAGGCCCTAAAGGGACGTCGGCGTGTGGCCGCCATAGAGGGAGACCTGGCCTCGACGGTGGATACGGAAAAGGTGCAGGCGGCTGGGGTGCCCGCCGTGCAGATCAACACGGGTGGCGCGTGCCACCTGGATGCCAACCAGGTACACGATGCCCTGGGTGAGTTGTCGCTGGACGACATCGATCTGCTCTTTATCGAGAACGTGGGCAACATGGTGTGTCCCGTGGGGTTCGCCCTGGGGGAGCATACGCGGGTGGCCATCTCCAGCGTTCCCGAGGGAGATGACAAGCCCCACAAGTATCCTACCATCTTTGCCAACGTGGATGTCCTGGTGATCAACAAGACCGACCTGTTGCCCCATCTCCCCTTCGATACGGCCGAGTTCCAGCGCCTGGCCAGGAGCCTCAATCCCGATATTCGCATCTTTGAGGTCTCCTGTGTGACGGGCGAGGGGTTGGACGCGTGGAGCGAGTGGCTCATACAGCTGACAGAGAGCTGACCCGTCGGCTCTCTGCGTGGCGCATAGAGATACGTGGCGTGGTGCAGGGCGTGGGCTTTCGTCCCTTTGTCTATCGCCTGGCACACGAACACGGTATCCTGGGCTGGGTGTGCAACACCACCTGGGGTGTGGAGATGGAAGTCGAAGGGGATCCCGCATCCCTGGAGCGCTTTGTCGCTGACCTAGAAGCGGAGGCGCCGCCCATCTCGCGCATCGAGTCCCTCTCTGTACAAGAGATTCCTCGCCACGGCTTTGAGGATTTCCGCATCCGGGGCAGCGAGGCCCAGCGGGGGGCCTATCAGCTCATCTCCCCCGACATCGCCACCTGCGACGATTGCCTGGAGGAACTTTTCGATCCCCAGGATCGCCGCCATCGTTATCCCTTTATCAACTGCACCAACTGTGGACCCCGTTTCACCATCATTCGGGACGTGCCCTATGATCGGCCGCTGACGACCATGGCGCCCTTTCCCATGTGTCCGGACTGTCAGCAAGAGTACGACGATCCTCTCGATCGGCGCTTTCATGCCCAGCCCAACGCCTGTCCCGTATGCGGCCCCCAGGTGACCCTGCAGGACAGCGAGGGATGTTCCCTCGCCGAGAGGGATGAGGCCATGACCCGCACGGCGGCCCTCCTGCAAGAGGGACAGATCGTGGCGTTAAAGGGACTGGGGGGCTTTCAACTGGCCTGCGACGCGAGCAACGAGGAAGCCGTGGCCCGCCTGCGAGAGCGCAAGCGGCGCCCCCACAAGCCCTTTGCCGTCATGGTACAGGATATGTCCATGGCCGAGGAGCATGCCGTGGTGGACGAGCAGGCGCGCGAACTGCTGCATTCCACGGCGGCGCCCATCGTCCTCGTGCCCTGGCGTGGGGAATCCACCCTGGCAAAGGGGGTGGCGCCCGGATTCCCGGACGAGGTGCCGGAAAATCGCACCCTGGGTCTCATGCTGCCCTACACGCCCGTGCACCATATCCTCCTGCGTGACGTGGACATGCCCCTGATCATGACCAGCGGCAACCTCTCCGAGGAGCCCATCGCGCAGGATAACGAGGAGGCCCTGAGGCGCCTGGGGCGCATCGCCGACTATTTTCTGACGCACAATCGCGACATCTATTCCCGTTACGACGACAGCGTGTGGTTCGTCCCCGCTGGTGGGCCGCAGCCCATTCGTCGGGCGCGGGGCTATGCGCCGTTTCCCATTCGCCTGCCCTTTGAGGGCAGGCCCGTGCTGGCCTGCGGCCCGGAACTCAAGAACACCTTCTGCCTGACGCGGGATCGCTACGCCTTTCTCAGCCAGCACATCGGCGACATGCAGAACCTGGAGACGCTGGAGCATTATAAACAGACCATCTCCCTCTACCGTCATCTATTCCGTGTGGATCCCGAGGTCTATGCCGTGGATATGCATCCGGACTATATGGCCACGCGCTATGGCCTGTCGCAGGAGGGGGACCACGTGGCCGTACAGCAGCACCACGCCCATCTGGCCGCCTGCCTTGCCGATGCTGAGGAGGAGGGGCCCGTCATCGGCGTGATCTGGGATGGGACGGGCTATGGGCTGGACGGGTGCATCTGGGGAGGTGAATTTCTCGTGGGGGGCGCCCGGGGCTTTTATCGGGCCGCCCATCTGCAATACCTCCCCCTGCCCGGCGGCGACGAGGCCATTCGCCGGCCCTATCGCCTGGCCCTGGCCTACCTGCGCACCCTGTTGGGGGACGTGGATTTGCCCGCCACCCTGATAAAGATCCCGTCGGAGGAGCGCTACACCTTACGCCGCATGGTAGAACGGGATGTGAATGTGGTGCGCACGTCGTCCGCCGGCCGGCTGTTCGACGCCGTGTCCGCCCTCCTGGGCGTGCGCCAGAAGACCAGTTACGAGGCCCAGGCGGCGGTAGAGCTGGAGATGCTCGCTGATGGGCAGGGGGGTGCTTATGAACCCTATCCCTACGGGACATCCCCCATCGAGGAGGTGGAGCATTGGGGAGAGATTTCCTCCCCCCTGTCCCACGGGCGGAGACTGGAGGTCGCCCCCCTCTTTGAGGCCATCCTGGCCGATATGGCCGCGGGCGTCGTGGTGGGCGAGATCGCCTGGCGCTTCCACGTGACCCTGGCAGAGATGATCGCGGATACGTGCCGTCACCTGCGGGATATGACGGGGCTGTCCACGGTGGCCCTGAGCGGCGGCTGCTTCCAGAATCGCCTCCTGCTCAAGCTCGTTATCCCACGATTGGAAAAAGAAAATTTCCGGGTGTTGACGCACCGCCAGGTGCCCTGCAACGATGGCGGGGTGGCCCTGGGACAGGCCGTCATCGCCCATTATCATATGAATGGAGATTGAAACGTGTGCCTTGCCATACCCGTTCGCGTTCAAGATATAGAGGGCTCCATGGCCCAGATAGAACTGGGCGGCGTACTGCGTGAGGTCAGTCTGGTCCTCACGCCCGAGGCCGAGGTCGGCGATTACGTCCTGGTGCATACGGGATTCGCCATCAACGTCCTCGACGAGGAGGAGGCCCAGGAGACCCTGCGTCTCCTGGCAGAGATGGAGGAGGCCGCTGAGGCAGAGGGCGCTTTCGGCGTGGACGCCAGCGCGTCGGACGAGGCGAGCGGAGCAGCTTCTCGGTGAGATATACCGACGAATACCGCGATCCCCGTATCGCCCGACGCCTCATGAAGGAGATAGGAGAGCGTGTCACCCATCCCCTGCGCGTCATGGAGTTCTGCGGCGGACATACCCACGCCATCATGCGCTATGGCATCCGCGACACCCTTGCTCCCCAGGTAGAGATGCTCTCGGGGCCAGGGTGCCCCGTCTGCGTGACCGCCGACGTGGAGATAGACCGCGCCGTGGCCCTCGCCCACCTGCCCGACGTCACCGTGGCCACCTTTGGGGATATGGTGCGCGTGCCGGGGACCCGTTCCAGTCTGCAGGAGGCCGCTGCTGCGGGAGCGCAGGTGGAGATCGTCTATTCGGCGCTGGACGCCCTGGACCTGGCGCGCAAGGATCCGCAGCGCCAGGTGGTGATGCTGGGCATCGGCTTTGAGACCACGGCACCCACCGTGGCCGCGTCACTGGTGGAGGCGCAGGAATCGGACGTGGACAATTACCATGTCTATGCCCTGCACAAATTGACACCTCCGGCCATGCGGGGCATACTGGATGCGGGCGAGGTGCGCCTGGATGCCGTGCTCGGGCCCGGCCACGTGACGGCCATCACGGGATGGGAAGCCTGGGAGTTCCTTCCCCAGGAGTATGGCATCCCCTGCGCCGTCTCGGGATTTGAGCCCCTGGACATCCTGCAGGCCGTCCTCGATCTTGTAAAGGCCAAGGAGGAGGACGCCCCCCGGGTGGTCAACACCTATTCGCGGGGCACCCGGGCGGAGGGGAACCTGGTCGCCAAATCGTTGATGGAGCGCGTCTTTCGCGTCTCTTCGGCCCTGTGGCGCGGTTTGGGAGAGATTCCCCAGAGCGGTTTGACCCTGCGCCCCGCATACGCCGCCCACGATGCGGAGCAGCTCTTTGACCGTCTGCCGCCACTGGAGAAAGAGGGCCCCTCGCCGGAGGAGCGGGGATGCCGCTGTGGCGAGGTGCTGCGCGGCGTGGAGGCACCACCCGCGTGCCCCCTCTTTGGCGAGGCCTGTACCCCGGCGCGCCCCGTCGGCCCCTGTATGGTGTCGGCCGAGGGGGCCTGTGCCGCCTACTATCGTTACAGGAGTGCATAACACGGATGGATGAAAATATCGTCACTCTGGCCCATGGCAGTGGGGGCGAGATGGGCCACGCCCTGGTTCGCAGTCTCCTGGACATCTTTGACGATGCGATCCTGGAAGAACTGGAGGATGCCGCCCTCGCCCCCTTTGATGGGGAACACTGCGGCGGGAGGATCGCCTTCACCACCGATTCCTATGTGGTACGTCCCCTCTCTTTCCCGGGCGGCGACATTGGCAAGCTGGCTGTCTGTGGGACCATCAACGACCTGGCCATGCGCGGGGCGATGCCTCTCTATCTCAGCGCTGGCTTTATCATAGAGGAGGGGCTGCCCCTGGCCGACCTGAAGCGCGTCGCCGCTTCCATGGCCGAGGTGGCTCACGAGGCCGGCGTGCGCATTGTCACCGGCGATACCAAGGTGGTGGAGCGGGGAAGCGCCGACAGGCTGTTCCTCAACACGGCGGGCGTGGGCGTCGTGCCCGCCGACGTGCATATCTCGGCCTCGGCGGCGCGCCCGGGGGACGTCATCCTTCTCAGCGGCGCCGTGGGCGATCACGGCCTGGCCATCATGACCCAGCGGGAGGGACTGCGCTTTGAGAGCCCGCTGCGCAGCGATTGCGCCCCCCTGCACACCCTGGTACAGGCCATGCTGGAGGCGGGCCCCCACATTCACACCCTGCGCGATCCGACGCGGGGCGGCCTGGCCACCACGTTGAACGAGCTGGCCGATCAATCGGGCGTGGGCATGCGTATCGAGGAGACCAGCATTCCTATACACGAACCCGTCCGCGCGGCCAGCGAACTGCTGGGGCTGGACCCCCTCTATGTGGCCAACGAGGGCAAACTCGTGGCCGTGGTGGAGGCGGAGCATGCCGGGGATATCCTCCGCGCCATGCGTGCCCATCCCCAGGGACGGGAGGCGGCCATCATCGGCGAGGTGGTGGATGAGCACGTGGGGCGGGTGGCCATGCGCACCATCCTGGGGACCCATCGTCTCCTGGATATGCTCGCCTCCGAACAACTCCCCCGTATATGCTGACGAGTCTCCCTCACGATGGATCGAAGGATATCACAAGGACATAGCGAATGGAAAAGGCACGCAAACGCACACTGATCGGGGTAAGCGTTGGGCATGGGGTGCACGACATCTGGCTTGGATTGGCGCCCGTGTTATTGGCCGCCCTGAGCACGCAGATGGGACTCTCCAACGCCGATATCGGACTGGGCATCATGCTCTACCAGGGCATCTCCTCTCTCACCCAGCCCCTCTTTGGCAGGCTCTCCGAGCGCATAGGGGGCCGCCCCCTGGCCGTGGGCTCTATCCTTTGGACCACGACGTGTTTCTCCGTAGCCCTGTTTGTTCAGACAAAACTCTTGCTTATGGGCTGTATCGCCCTGGCCGGCCTGGGATCGGGGGCCTGGCACCCCCAGGGGGCGGCCAACGCCACCGTCGCGGGAGGAAGGCGCTGGGGGGCCACGGCCGCCTCGATCTTTTTTCTGGGAGGCACGTTGGGTTCGGCCTTTCCGGGGGCGGCATTGGGTGGCTACCTCCTGGAGAACTATGGGCGGCGCTCCCTGCTGATCATCGCCGCCGCGACCACGATATTGGGTCTCACCGTGATTCGCGGCATGGTACCCCGCTGGATACAAAAGCCAGAGGAGGCGGCAAAGGAGGAAGAAGAGAAAGCACAATCCGCAGGCGTCTCCATGGACGCTGTGTTTTGGATACTGTTGGTAACCCTGCTTCTGGGCACGGCCCTGCGCCGCGTCGTGGACGAGAGCATGGGCACCTTTTTCCCCAAGTACCAGCAGGATCTGGGCGTGTCCGCGGCCACCTACGGCTTTTTGATGTCCCTCTTTTTGGTCGGCCGCGCTGTCGGGGGTGTCGCCGGCTCCTATATGGCCGACCGCGTGGGGCTGCGCTCCTCACTGGTGGGTTCCGTCGTCCTGTGTGCCGTCACCCTGTTCCTCTTTGTCAATACCCCTCCGCCCTGGAGTTATATCTTTTTTATCCTGACTGGATTTCTATGCAGCCCCTCCCAGACCCTGTTCATGGTGGCCGGCCAGCGCCAATTCCCGAGGCGCATCGCCATGGTCTCTGGTCTCTTTTTGGGTTTTGCCTTCATGAGCGGGGCGGGAGGCGTGTGGATCTTTGGGTTGTTGGCGGACAGGGTGGGCCTGGAAAGGCTGTTCGCCGTGCTCCCCTGGTTCCTGGTGGGGGCCGCCCTGTGTGGGTTCATCGCCGTGCCCAGCGGTTCGCCTGAAACTGCCTCGCAAGAAGAAAAAGTGGCGACAGCATGAATCGCTTCCTCTTCCGAATCTCGGCCAAGTCTAGCATATAAAAGGATGATCGATGGAAAAAGCGAAAAAGCGCGCTCTTCTTGGTGTGAGCATAGGGCATGCGGCCCACGATGTCTGGTTCGGTTTGACGCCCGTCCTCTTGGCCGCCCTCAGCGGCCAGATGGGGCTGTCGAACGCTGACATCGGACTGGCCGTGCTGCTCTATGAGGGTATCTCCTCTTTCACACAGCCCCTTTTTGGGCGTCTGGCAGAGCGCGTGGGCGGGCGGCTCCTGGGCGTGGGGGCCATCCTGTGGACCACGTCCGTATTCTCCATCTCCCTGTTCGTGGAGTCCAAGACGGCATTGGGGCTCTGCATCGCCCTGGGGGGCCTGGGCTCGGGGGCCTGGCATCCCCAGGGCATGGCCAACGCCAGCATTGCCGGTGGGAAGCAGTGGGGCGCCACGTCCACCTCGATCTTTTCTCTGGGAGGCATGTTGGGTTCGGCCTTTTTGGGGGCCGCTCTGGGAGGGTATATCCTCGAGGCCCATGGCCGTCGGGCGCTGCTGGTCATCAGCGTCATCACGGTGATGCTGGCCCTGGTTTTTGTGCGCCGCATGATCCCCGAGCAGATTGAGGTACCCGATGAGGATACATCTGGGGTCGAGGAGGGTGACGGATCGGGCAACCACCTCTTTTGGGTGATGGTGGGTTTCCTTTTGCTGGGCATAGCCCTGCGCTCCCTGACCCAGTTCAGCCTGAACGCCTATATCCCCAAGTACTTTCAGGATATGGGACGGTCCCCGGCCACCTACGGGATCATCGCCTCCCTCTTTTCCGCCGCCACCGCCATCGGGGGCGTGGCCGGCTCCTATCTGGGCGACCGTATAGGGCTGCAGCGTGTGCTCATGGGCTCCCTCCTGTTGGGATGCGCCAGCCTCCTCCTCTTTGTCCGCCTGGAGGCCTTTTGGAGTTCCCTTTTTCTGATACTTTGCGGGCTATCCGTCGGCCCCTCGCAGACGCTGTTCATCGTGACGGGGCAGCGGCGCTTCCCCAGGCGCATGGCCATGATCTCGGGTGTATTCCTGGGTTTCACCTTCATCAGTGGCTCCGGCGGCTCCTGGCTCCTGGGGCTGCTGGCGGACCGCATCGGCCTGGGATCCGCCTTTTCTCTCCTGCCCTGGGCCCTGCTGATCTCGGCCTTTTTCACCCTCCTGAGCGCGCCGCGCTTCCTGTACAAGGTATTGCCCGAGGGGGAGGACGCCCCGACAGCATAGGGTGCGGCAAGATGCAGCCGCATATCGTAGCGACGAAGCGTCTGCTTCGTCGCTACGGGGGGAGTGCTCACTTGGCCTTACGCGATTGTTCGTAGTAAGGCACGCAGCGCAGCGGAGTGCCGTAAGCCAGCAC
>CAZMOW010000076.1:0-11703 GCA_964567975.1 uncultured Anaerolineales bacterium
GCCAACGCTCCCGTTGGCTGTGAAGGACTCCTGTTCCTGCCCTATCTGACGGGCGAGCGCACCCCCTATGCGGATCCCAACGCGCGTGGCACCTTTTTCGGACTTACGCTGCGGCACGACAAGCGCCACATGGTGCGTGCTGTGCTGGAGGGCGTGGCCTACAGCCTCCGCGATTCCATCGAGCTGTTTCACGATCTGAATATCCGCATCCAGCAGGTCCGTGCTGTAGGGGGCGGGGCGCGGAGCGTCGTGTGGTGTCAGATCCTCTCCGATGTCTTTGGCATAGAGCTGGTCACCGTGAATGTCACAGACAGCACGGCCTATGGTGCGGCGCTTCTCGCTGGCGTGGGCACCGACGTCTATGCCTCTGTCCCCGAGGCGTGTGCGGAGACGGTGCGCATCACGGACCGTACACAGCCCGTGGCGGAGAATCAGGCCATCTATAACGAGTACTATCCCGTGTATCGGTCCCTTTACCGTGCCCTAAAGCCCGCTTTCGATGACCTTGCTGCCATAGATTTGGAGGTTGACTAAAAATGCAAAGATTTCCTTCGCGCCGCTCCGTGGTGATGGGCTTTGGTGGGGCCGTGGCCACGAGCCAGCCACTGGCCGCCCAGGCGGGGTTGCGCATGTTGCTTCGAGGCGGGAATGCCGTGGATGCCGCCGTCGCTACCGCCGCGACGTTGAATGTGGTGGAGCCCATGAGCACGGGGATGGGCGGCGACGCCTTTGTCCTCGTATATTGGGCCAAGGAGCGCAAGGTGTATGCCCTTAATGCCAGCGGCCGGGCCCCCTATGCGGCCACGTTGGAGACCTTTGAGCGGCGAGGGTTGGATAGCATCCCCCTGCGGGGGATGCTGCCAGTGACGGCGCCGGGGGCCGCGGCGGGCTGGGCCGATGTGCTGGAGCAGTTCGGCTCTTTTGGATTGGACACCGTCCTGGAGCCGGCCATCACCTACGCGGAGGAGGGGTTCCCCGTTTCGGAACGCATCGCTGGCTCCTGGAAGGGCGCCGAGGAGATGCTGCGCGAGACACCGGAAGCTAGCAGCGCTTTCCTGGTGCACGGCAAGGCGCCCCGTGCGGGGCAGCGCTTTCGCAACCCCGATCTGGGCCGCAGTTTGCGCCTCCTGGCCGGGGATGGGCCAGATGCTTTTTACAGGGGACCCATCGCCGAGGCCATCGTGGCCACCTCGGAAAAGTACGATGGCTTGCTGACGGCACAGGATCTGGCGGAGCATACCTCTACGTGGGTGGAGCCCATATCCACCTTGTATCATGGCTATCGCGTGCACGAGTGTCCGCCGAATGGCCAGGGCATCGCCGCGCTCATCGCCCTGAATATACTGAGTGGTTACGATATAGAGGCCCTGGAGTATGCCTCCGCCGACGCTTTCCACCTCAAGATGGAGGCCATCAAGCTGGCCATGACCGATGCGGGGCGCTATGTGGCCGATCCCGAGATGGCTGACCTGCCCGTGGAGGGGCTGCTCTCCTCCCAATATGCGGAGGCACGGAGGCGCCTCATCCGCGAGGATCGGGCCATACAGGAGCCGCAGCCGGGTATGCCGCCGACGAATCCCGACACCGTCTATCTCTGTGCCGCCGATTCCGAGGGCAACGCCGTCTCCTTTATCAATAGCCTGTATATGGGCTTTGGCTCCGGCCTCGTCGCCGAGAGCACGGGTATCGCGCTGCAGAACCGTGGGAACCTGTTTGAACTGGATCCCCATCATCTCAACTGTATCGCGCCCCACAAGCGTCCCTATCACACCATTATCCCCTGTATGGTCACCCGGGACGACGATCTGGCCATCTGCTTTGGCGTGATGGGAGGGTTCATGCAGCCTCAGGGCCACGTGCAGGTGTTGAACAACCTCGTCTGTCATGGCATGGATCCTCAGCGCGCCCTGGATGCGCCACGGTTCAACTTTCAAGAGGGGAATCGCTTTCTCGTCGAACCTTCCCTGCCCGATGCCGTCTATGAGGCTTTGCGAGCGCGGGGTCACGAGTTGAGCAAGGGCTGGGAGGGGAACTTTGGTGGGGGGCAGGTCATACGCGTGGATCCGGAGAGTGGCGCACTGCTGGCCGGCTCTGAACCGCGCAAGGACGGTTGCGCCGTCGCCTTCTGATCGCCTTTGGATTTAAATTCAGTTATTTTTGGAGGAGAATACAGATCATGCCCAAAACGGTACGCGTCGGAATCATCGGAGCGGGAAGTATCGCGCGCCACGCGCATATACCCGGTTATCAGGCCCAGAAAGATGTGGAACTCGCCGCCATATGCGATGTTGTGCCCGGGAAGGCGGCCGAGGTGGCCGCCGAATACGATATTCCTCACGCCTATGACGGCTGCGAGGAGATGCTGGAGGAAGAGGTACTGGATGCCGTCTCTGTCTGCACGCCCAATTTCGCCCACAAGGAGACGACCCTTGTGGCGCTGGAGGCGGGGCTGCACGTCCTGTGCGAAAAGCCCATCGCCATGAACGTGCAGGAGGGGCGGGAGATGGTCGAGGCGGCGCGTAAGCGCGACCTGGTGCTGCAGGTTGGACTGCACCAGCGCTTCACTCCTGAGGTTCAGACGCTGAAGCGCTTTGTCGACGCCGGCGAACTGGGGGATATCTACTATGGCGAGGCCACCTACATGCGACGGCGGGGCATTCCAAGCTGGGGCGTCTTTACCCAGAAAAAGTTTCAGGGTGGTGGTGCCCTCATCGATATCGGTGTACATACCCTCGATCAGACCCTGTGGTTGATGGGCAACCCCAAGCCGGTGGCCGTCTCGGGGATGGTCTATGATATGTTCGGGAAGCGAAGTGACATGGCCAATCTCTGGGGTCCCTGGGATCCGGATACGTTCGACGTGGATGATATGAGCGTGGCCCTCGTCCGCTTTGAGGGTGGTGTGACCCTCATCCTCAGGGCCTGTTGGGCGGCCCATATCGGCAGCAACGAGAGCGGGACGCGCATTCTGGGCACGGAGGGAGGCGCGTCGACGAGGCCACTGCGCGTCTTCAGGGATGTGCACAAGACCATGGTCGACATCGCCCCCAGCGGCCTTCCCGAGGTGGAACCCCATACCGAGGAGATCGCCCACTTTGTGGATTGCGTGCGGGGCGAGGCGGAATGTCTCGTCGTTCCCGAGCAGGTTCTGGACGTGCAGGCCGTCATCGATGCCATCTACAAGTCTGCAGAGGAGGGCCGCGAGGTGCGCCTGGAGGAACTCGACTACTGAATCGAACGCGCCGTATGGGATGTGGAGGCTTTTGGGGGCGGCGATGGCTTCTTTACGCGTGTGCACGGCGGAGGAGATAGGATTTCGTTTCCCCAATCGCTATGACTATTCGCTGGCCCTCAGGCCACCCTTTGTCGGGGGCCTCACCTTGGGGCCCATGATCTATGGATTATGCGGGGGGATGTGCTACGCGGCTCTGGATCATTATTATGCCGGGTTGCCCGTTCCCGGCCGGACGACGGTACCCCGTCCCGGCGACGCCCTTTATCGCTATCTGTGGAAGCGGCAGTTGGACAGCCTCCAGCTGCCCACGGGGCCTCTGCGCATCCTGCGCTGGATGTTCAGAGAGGACGAGGTGGTGGCGCGGGCCACTATGCAGGACGAGTTTCCCAAGTTAAGGGATAGCATCGCCCGGCTGCAGCCCGCCGTTCTGTTGATGATCCACGCCAGATCGTGGCAGGATCCGACCCGGAACCATCAGGTGGTGGCCGTGGGATACGATCTGGACGAGACCGCGCGCCAGGCGACCGTCTTTCTCTACGATCCCAACTATCCTGGCAAGGAGCCGACGTTGCATCTGGATCTCCGGTCCTCTCCCGGTATCTTTATGCAATCCACTGGGGAGACCCCGCGTGGTTTCTTTTTGCAGGACTATCGGTCCAAGAAAAAAGGCCTCAAAGATCTCTAGGATCTCTGAGGCCTCCCCACGTCCATATTCTAGCCCCGGACGGCCACCTCTATGACCTTTTCATCCAGTTCCAACGATTTTCGTGCGTCCCAGGCGTCGCCGTCGTCCTCGGTGAGCAGGGCGCGACAGAGGGTTTCCTGGCGCAGATATTCCTCAAACTGCTTCACGGCCTCGGTCAGTTCCTGATCCAGGTCGAACAGGCCCACGGTGACGCGGTCGTCGAGATTGTAGTCGACCTCTTGGCGCAGGATCTGTATGTGCCGCACAATGTCCCGCACCCATCCCTCGGCCCGGAGTTTGTCGCTGAGGGCCGTCTCTATGGCCACCGTGATCCCGTGCTCGGAGGCGACGGACAGGCCCTCGGCGGCCTCCACGTTCACCGTGACCTCTTCTGGGGCCAGGTTGATCGTCTCGCCCCCCACTTCCACGGATATGGGCAGGCGCGCCCTGAGGCGCCTGACGAGGGGTTCCGCCTCGGCTTTGGCCAGAGCGGTGCGGATCTTGGGAAAGGTAGACCCGTACTTGGGCCCCAGGAGGCTGCCGTCGGGAACCAGTTCATAGTTCACCAACACGCTCTCCTCCTCCACGCGCTCCAGCGATCTGACGTTGAGTTCGTCGGCCACGACCTCTACCAGTTCCTGTGAGAGGTCGTGGGGGCCATCCTCGGCATACACCAGGGCCCTGGCCAGGGGCTGGCGTACCTTGATGCCCGCGCTGTTGCGGGCCGCCAGACCCAGGCTGGCCACGTCGCGAGCAAAGTCCATTTCAGTGATCAGTGTCTCGTCGATGGCCGATGTGTCCGTGGCCGGCCAATCGGTATGATGTACGCTTTCATAGGCCTCGGGCTGTACATTGCGTACCAGATTCTGGTAAGCCGCCTCCGTGACAAACGGGGTTAAGGGGGCCAAGAGCCGCATAAACCGCACCAACACATAGTAGAGAGTGGCATAGGCTGTCTCCTTGTCCGCGTCCCGCTCGCTCTTCCAGAAACGACGGCGGCTGCGGCGCACATACCAGTTGCTCAGGTCGTCCAGGAAGGCTTCGGTGGCCATGGTCGCGCTATACGAGTCCGAGTTCTCCAGCCGCTCCGTGCATTCCGCCGCTACCTGGTTGATGCGTCCCACGATCCAGCGATCCAGGGGGTTGTCGCTCTGTGGTGCGTTTCCCTCGGGGTTGCCGGGGTCGAATCCCTCCCGTGAAGGTGTCCAGTCGTCCAACCTGGCATAGGTGACAAAGAACTTGTAGACGTTCCACAGGGGGATCAGGAACTGGCGGCGCACCTGGTCGGCCCGCTGATAGCCAAAGAGGAGATTGTTCTCCGGTTTGTGGGCGCAGTAGAGCCAGCGCATGACGTCCACGCCCATCTCATCCGCCGCCTTGTTGAACTCGATCATATTGCCCCAGCTCTTGTGCATGGGACGTCCATCCTCGGCCAGCAGGAGGGCGTAAGAAAAGTTCTCCAAAAAGGGCGGGCTGTCATCCAACACGCTGGCCATGGCCAACATGCTGTAGAACCAGTTGCGGAACTGGCCGGGGAACGACTCGCTGATCCAGTCGGCCGGGTACCACTTTTTCCAGTAATCACGGTCCGAGCGGTAGCGTAGGGTGCTGAAACTGACGATGCCCGCGTCGAGCCAGGGGTTCCCCACATCGGGGATGCGACTCATCTCGCTGCCGCATTCGGGACAGGCGATCTTGACAGCGTCGATGTGAGGCCGGTGGGGAGAATGACCCTCGAAATCGCCCCAGCCCTCGATGGCCCGGTCCTCCAGTTCCACCTCGTCGCCGATCACCTCATAATGTCCGCAGTCCGCGCATTCCCAGATGGGCAGCGCCAGTCCCCAGTAACGCTTTTTGCTGATCATCCAGTCGTCCATGTTGCGCAGCCAGTCCAACTCGCGGTCCAGCCCAAAGGAGGGGATCCAGCGGATCTGCTTGGTGATGTCCATCATGCGGTGGCGGAGGTCGTCCATGTCGATGAACCACTCGTCCACCAGGCGGAAGACCAGTTCCGTCTTGCAGCGCCAACAGATGGGATAACGGTGCGTATAGTCTCGCACGTGGTAAAGCAGACCCTTCTCTCGCAGGTTATCAAAGATCGGGGAGGCCACCTCGGAGACGTGCTCGCCGGCCAGCCATCCCATGCCGGAGACAAAGACCCCTTCCTCATCCAGGGGGGCGATCAGGGGCAGATTGTGCTCCTGTCCCAAAAAAAAGTCCTCGGCGCCGCAGCCGGGGGCGATGTGTACGATGCCCGTCCCCTCCTCCTCGCCGACCTCGTCCCAGAGGATGACGCGATGGGCCTCGGCCACCGTCTGATCCACGTCGCGAATGAGCTGTTCCAGGTGGGTATAGCCGCCGGGCCGGTGGGCCACATCGAGGTCGTCAAAGGGGCCATCGTAGGTCCAGCCCTCCATCTCGCTGCCCTCCAGTTCGCCGAGCACCTCGTATTCCCCTTCCAGGATGTTGGTGGCCCCCTTGGAGAGATAGAGGATCTGGTCGCCCTGCCGCACTTTGACGTAGGTGAGGTCGGGCCCCACAGCGGCGGCCACGTTGCTGGTTAGGGTCCAGGGTGTCGTGGTCCAGACCAGGAGCGACTCGTTCTCTCGCTCCCGCAGGGGAAAGCGCAGGGTGACGGCGGGATGGGTCAACTCTTCGTAGCCGTCGGTGACGATCTCGTGCTGGCTGATGCCCGTGGCGCAGCGGGGGCACCAGGGCATGACGTCGACGCCGCGATAGAGCCAGCCGTTGTCGTGGCACTTTTTTAAAAAGCGCCAGATCATATAGTTATTCTCGTCGGAGAAGGTGAAATAGCTGCCCCCCAGTTCGGGCATGCCCAGGCGACCGACGATGCCCTCCACCGTATCGGTGACCGGCCCCTCCGGGCCCTGTACGGTGATGATCTGCGAAGGATCCTCCTCCAGGGCGTCGGCCAGCCAGTGTAGGCGGTCGGTGTTGTTCCAGTCCATCCAGTATCCCAGGCGGATCGACTGTTCCGTCTGCTGGGCCGCGCAGCGCAGCACGCGCTCCTTACATTTGCGGACGAAACGATCCAGGCCATATTCCTCGATATCGCGCTTGGATTCAAAGCCCAGCGCCTTTTCCACCTCCACCTCCACCCATAGCCCCTGGCAGTCAAAGCCGTTCTGGTAGCGGAGCTCCCGCCCGCGCATGGTCCAGTAGCGGTTAAAGAGGTCCTTGTAAGTGCGTCCCCATCCATGGTGTACGCCCATGGGATTGTTGGCCGTGATGGGGCCGTCGATAAAGGACCAGGGCGGTTGGCCTTTGTGCAACCTGCGCATCTTTTCAAAGGCGTTACTGTCGTCCCAAAAGCGCAAGATTTCTTTTTCCTGGGCTATAAAATCTACATCCGTGGCTACATCCTCAAAGGTCATCCAGTTCCTCCTACACTGTCGATGGGGCTAACTCGAGTTAGCCCCCTTGTTCCACAAACAAAAAACTCTCGTCCCCGACGAGGGACGAGAGAAATCCTTCACTCTCGTGGTACCACCCTATTTGGCGCCTACGCTGCTCCTGACGCGCGCGCCGGAACAGGAAGCCGCCCTCTCACGCCTACGGGGAGTCGTCATCGCACTCTCGATAGGCCCGTCCCGCTAACGGGGGACAAATACGGGCAACTCTACTCGGGATCGCTCCCTTTCGATTGCCGGTTCAGGAGGGATTTTCGCTCGGCGAGTACGTGCCCGGCTTTCACCTGGCCCGGGCTCTCTGGCCGCCTCCACCGCTCTACTCGTCTCCGTCACAACCTTTTAGCATCTTCATTATAGTACGTTTGGGATGAGGGGGCAAAAATCGATGGCGTGTCAGTGCACTTTTTTGGGCTTGCCATCGGGGATGTCCTCCGCTATCATCAACCGCGCACGATGCTCAATATCTACAAGGGATCGAAGGAGTTCATCTCGAAAAGGAGCAAACATGCAAACGGAGATCAAATATCGACCTTCCTATTCCATGGCCCTGGTGGAGTTGGAGCCCGAAGAGGAGATACGCGTGGAGGCTGCCTCCATGGTGAGCATGTCCCAGGACATGACGCTGGAGACCAGGGCACATGGGGGTCTGCTCTCCTCTCTCAAGCGCTCTATCCTCGGCGGGGAGAGCTTTTTCGTGAACCTCTATCGGGCGGCGGCTAACGGAGGACGGATCACCCTGGCCCCCGCCCTCCCTGGCGATATGATCGCTTTGCAGCGGAGCGGGCGGAGCGATCTGCTGGTGCAGTCGGGCGCCTACGTGGCCTCCGAAAGTCGGATCGAGGTGGATACCGCGTGGGGCGGAGCCAAGACCTTTTTCGCCAGCGAGGGCCTGTTCTTGCTGCGCTGCAGCGGCATGGGCCAGCTCATCCTCTCTAGCTATGGCGCCATCCACGAGATAGAGCTCAATGACGGCGAGCGCTACACGGTGGATACGGGACACCTGGTGGCCTTTGAGCAGGATCTGGACTTTAACGTGCGGGCCGTGGGCGGCCTGAAATCCACCCTCTTTAGCGGCGAGGGGCTGGTGGTGGACCTGACCGGGCCGGGGAAGGTGTGGATGCAGACGCGCAGCACCGATGCCCTGCTGACCTGGTTGATCCCCCGGGTGCAAAAAGAGATATCCAACCGCCAGGGATAGGACGGTTGCTCCCCTCTGCCGGGGTGCATGGTTTCGCCCTCGCTGAGGCTCACACGTTACCTATCCCAAATCCTATACATCCTCCGTCTGCTCCCTGACGCGCAAAAAGCGCTCGTAGGCCTCGTCCCACCGCGCCTCTTTGCGGGGTTCGTATTCCAGGAGGGGAAAGGAGCGTCGCACAAGCTCCCGCCCCTGGGATAGGGAGCCGATGTGCCCCTGAGCCAGGGCCTGCATCAGCACGTTGCCGATGGCTGTGGCCTCGATGGGCCCGCCCACCACGGGGCGCTGGGTGGCGTCGGCCGTGAGCTGGCAGAGGAGGTGATTCTGCGAGCCCCCACCCACCACGTGGATGGTTCTCAGGCGTCTGTCCAACAGGCGTTCCAGTCGCGTCAGGCACCAACGGTACTTGAGGGCCAGACTCTCCAGGGCGCAGCGTATGACCTCGCCCTTGCTCTGGGGAACATCCTGCCCCGTGTCCTCGCAGACGGCGCGGATCCTGTCGGGCATGTCGCCCGGTCGCAAAAAGTCGTGGCTGTCGGGCTCCACCAGGGGGCCAAAAAGGGATGCCTCCTCGGCCATCTGGGTGAGTTCGTCGTAAGAGTATTCCTCTCCCTCTGCCGCCCAGGTGCGGCGGCATTCCTGCACGAGCCAGAGCCCCATGATGTTCTTGAGCAACCGAAAGGTGCCGTATACGCCTCCCTCGTTGGTAAAGTTGAAGCGCAGGCTCTCCTCGTTGATGACGGGCTCGGGGGTTTCCACGCCCATCAGCGACCAGGTGCCGGAGCTGATATAGGCGTAATCCTCCTCCCGCGCCGGCACGGCGGCCACGGCCGAGCCGGTATCGTGGCAGGCGGGGGCGATGACGGAGACATCCTTCAATCTCACCTCCTCGGCGATGCGGCTCTCGAGGGGGCCCAACACGGTGCCGGGCTCGACGATCTCTGGCAGCATCTCGGTGGGGAGGTCAAAGGCTTCCAGCAGCGCATAGGCCCACTCTCCGCGGCGGGGATCGTAGAACTGGGTCGTGGTGGCGTCGGTGAACTCGCAGACCTTGACGCCGGTGAGCCAGTAGTTAAAGAGGTCGGGCATCATGAGCAGCGTCCGGGCCTTTTCCAGGGCGGGACTTTTGATCCCTTTCATGGCCAGCAGTTGATACAGGCTGTTGATCTCCATGAACTGGACGCCCGTGTGCGCGAAGATCTCCTCGCGAGGCACCGTCTCAAAGGCCCTTTGGAGCATACCCTCCGTGCGCGGGTCCCGATAATGATGGGGGTTGGCCAATAACTCGTCCCGGTGATCCAGGAGGCAAAAATCTACCCCCCAGGTGTCCAGCCCCACGCTCGCCAGCGGGCCGTCGCGTTCCTCCCGATAGCGCCCCAGGCCGTTCTTGATCTCGTTGAACAGGTAGAGGACGTCCCAGTACAGGTGCTCAAAGATTTTGGTGGGACCATTGGAGAAGCGATGGATGACGGAGAGGCTCAATTGCTCTCCATCATACTGCCCCACGACGGCGCGACCGCTCTCGGCTCCCAGATCGAATGCCAGATAGTCTCTCGTCTGTGGCATATTATCTCTCCTTCGATACTGCTCACGATCTCGTTCCGCCCAAGTGTAGGGGACGCCGTGTAGCGCCAGAGTTGTGTCAAGTCCGTTAACAATTCAGAGCAAGATCCAGCAGATGGGCAGCGCAAGCACAGAGCGCAAGTGTGATGCCCCCGCCATTGCAGCGATAGAGCCTTGCTTTGTCTACTCCTTTACCTGACGAGGGTGGGCGAAGCAGACGCTTCGCCCTACTAGTCCAGCCCGCCCCCATACTGGATGGCGCCGCAGGGAAATACGCAGGCCCTGGCCGATGTGCCGTGTATCTCTATCAGGGTCTCCACAAGTTGATCCCAGGTCTTGCAAAAGATGGCCTCCTCCCCGAACAGGGAGCGCGCATCGTACTTGTTCATGTTGGGGGAAAAGATGAACTGTCGGTTGGGTGGTCTGTCGTCCTGTACCTCCGGGTGAATATGGCGCTGACGATACAGCGTTCCCGGGCCCATCACCGAGTGGAAACCGAGGCCCTCTGGCGAGGCGCTGGCGATGACGACGCTGGCGTTGTCGCGGAAAAGCGCTTCCTGAGGTTTGCCACGGAGGGGAACCAGGGCCATGCCCGCCTGGGTCCCCTCGCTGTCCTTGGGCCACGAATTGCAGATCACCACGTCCATATCCTCGGGTATCTCGGTGCGGTAGAGTTCCTTGCCCATCTCCACCCCATGCCAATAGGCCTCCTCGGGATCTCCGGTGACCATGCCCATGATGCCCAGGTCCATATTCAACAGCGGGTTGACGATGTATTCCAGGCCCACCATCTCGGCCACCTCGTCCAGGTGTTGCCGAAAGGCCTCCTGAGGACAGTACTCGTGGTTGGCATAGATAGTCTGACGTCCCGCGGCTCCGGGCAGGAGGAGTTTAGAGCCGCCCCCGAATATGGACCCGCGCGGCGTGATCATGCCAGCGGCGATCTTGAGATCGGAGCGGGCGAATTCGCGGTTTATCCAGATGGGGATGCCCTGCGAAGAGTTGCCATAGAATTCCAGATTATCGTACGCGTTGTGGTTGATGACCTCCAAGCGCTCCACCAGATCGAGACCGATCTTTTTCACAAAGTCCGGGCGCACCATGGGGCGGTGGGCGGCGACAGCACAGACGATGCGCACATCATCGTCGCCCAGGCCGGCCGCAGCCAGCTCCTCCAGGATGTAGGGCAATACCCGGTGGGAGGGCGTGGGGCGTGTCAAATCGTCTATCAGGATGGCCGCATCGCGGCGCCCCCGGGCGATCTCTCGCAGGGGCGGGGCGCCGATGGGTTCGGCAAAGGCGCGGCGAATGCCCTCGTCCCCGATGTCCGGGCCGCCTTTCATCTCCGCTACCGTGACATCCCACGTATCGGGGAAACTCATATCGAACTCTTTCTCACCATACCATATGGCCCAAGGAACGGATACCGTCTTCATCATACCTCCTTCGTTTGATCTATGATCCCCTTTATATAGCAACCGTCCATGCCCTGTCAAGCGGGGGTGCACGCAAATGTTGTAGGTTATTAGCCATTGCTCGTCCGCGCAGGCGGACGATTGGCCGTAGGCCTGTGCAATGAGACTTCAGTCCA
>CAZMOW010000077.1:0-11503 GCA_964567975.1 uncultured Anaerolineales bacterium
AGGGCCAGCGTTCATCCACGATCCCTGCCAACCAGCCGTTGAGGCGAGACAAGAAACTCTCCGGCGCGGTGCGTGGGTCGAGACAGAGATCGAAATGCCTGATCATCTGCTCCACCGGCCCCATCAGATCCTCAAAGATGAGCAGGAACCGTCCCAGGAAGTCATCGTCATATATGGGAGGCAGGTACTGCAACCAGCGGCTCTCCCGCGCGGGCATTCCCACCCAACGCTCTGGCAACGAGGGCGCACCCACCTCCTCAGTCGGCGGTTGCCGTGGGGGGGAAGGCCGATACCTTCTTGGTGCCCGACGCGCCCCCAATCCGCCCGGTTCCTCGCCCTCGGTGGCCTCTGTGATCTCTTCAATCTCACTCCGATCCACGATCTCTGGCGCCTCAAAGGTCAACCGAAAGGGGCCGATGGCGATCACGTCGCCGTCCCTGAGCGTCCTCAGTTCCCCGGTAGGCAGTGTCGTGTCGTTCACCGAGGTACCGTTGCTGCTCTCCAGGTCCTGAATTCGATAGGGAAGACGATCACAATAGATGCGAGCATGCCGTCTGGAAACCCATCCATGTTCCAGAACCAGGTCGTTGTCTGGTGTCCGCCCAATTTCGATTACCGCCTCCTCAATAGGGAAGATCTGGTCCGGCTCCCCGGCCGACGCGATACAAAGACTGCCCCCAAAACGCTCCATCATCGGATGATTCCCCTATTCGAACGTGATCGCCACATCGTGCACATCCGACACCAGCACCTCGTGAGCCATCAATTCGATCCTGGCATCGGCTCGATGCGGCGTATCGTCCTCATCGATCCAGAAAATATCCACGTTACGCACACTCAGCAACCCCTCAACCTGCTGTATACAGGCATACAGATCGGAAAGATAGAGTTCGCGACCAAAGGGCCAGCCCTCCCCATCCGCGCCACCACGCAGGGGGTTTACAAAACGCTCCAGGGCGGCGACAATGTCCCGCTCCAATCTTGCTTCGTCCACACCGGGCCTGGCAATGACCTCCGCCTCCACACGAACCCGCCGGTAGCCGGCAGCACGCACCTCAAGCCGCGTGGTCAGAAGACGCCTCTCGTCCAAATACTCTACGATGCGACGATAAAGCTCCTCAGACAGGGCCAAACTGGACAGGGGAATATAGCGCCCCGCCTGCTCCTCGGGCAGATCGGGAACGACGATCAGATAGACGTACCCGGCACTGGGCGATCCTCCCCCTCCCTCCCCAGCAAGTGTCTGCAGACAACGCACCCGTGCCACCTCACCCTGAAAAGCATGTAGCGTCAGATACTCGTAATCATCGGCCGTCACAGCCCGATAGCGAGTGCGCATCAGGTTCTGAGCCCTGAACATGGCCCCCTCCAGCGTCTCCTCGTCCAACCCGCCCTGGGCCGGTGCACGATTTGTGACACGATCCACATAGGCCGGGGCGCTCTTTAATTCGGTAAGGACGCCCGCGCGCAAATTGCCCCCCGCACCTCCCCCATAGCGGTAGCGGGAGAAACGAATATCCGCTCCCCGGGGAGGAATGGCTCCATAGCGCCGCACGCTGCCGTCGCGGAGACGCAGCGCTGGCCCAAAACGGATTTCGCCCGTGACGCTATCACAGACATAGACAGCGTCCTCCGGCCCGGACTCGCCAAAGTTCGGCACTTCGGTCCACGGCTCCCAATCCTCCATATCCCCATCCCATATTTCGATGCGTTCTTTCTCCTGGCGCGGTAGCAGGGGGGTATGTTCCACATAAAAAACCTGGCCGGGAGAGCCATCGCTGCGCCCCAGGGGCTCGTCCCCCACCTCCGTGGCATGTATCGCCTGTACTGTGCCTCCCCAGGTCACAGCCTGCATCGCACGCACGATGGGAGAGGTGGCATAGGGACGCTGCCCCTCCCTGACGTCCACCAACTCGCAGCGCAACCAATACGCCTCCCGTCCATTCACGTCCCGCCGCGTCATCTGGGGCACGTGCAGTTTGACCTGGCCACTCCAACTCATCCCGCCCGTCCCGTCTTCCTCCACATCCACGTCCACCCATCCCGCTTCCGTCCACGTCTGCCAGGCCAGGGGCGGAGACTCGGGAATGATATTCCGCCCACCGGCTCGTAGGCATTCCATATCCAGCCCCACATAGTGATAATCCA
The DNA here is from genome assembly GCA_964567975.1 of uncultured Anaerolineales bacterium. Taxonomy (GTDB): domain Bacteria; phylum Chloroflexota; class Anaerolineae; order UBA1429; family UBA1429; genus JAWLEV01. The sequence goes on from CAZMOW010000077.1 coordinate 2,149, forward strand.
AGGGCTCATCAAAGCCCAAAAACAGCGCCTCACCTACCTGTGGAGCTTCCGCCGAAAACGGCGTGAACTCGCGCTCAAGGCGCTCCATGGCCAGTTCCTCGTACTCCATACCCCCCGTGCGCGTACGATGACGCGTCATGAGGAGGGACAGTTGAGGCGGACGCATAACAAGGTCGTCATCCGTAGTAAAAACCACGGCCACGGAGCCATCGGCCCGAGACGTAGAGACCGCCATGCCCCTGGGAATGGTGACCGGTTCCCCCTGGGGTGCCGACAGGTAAAAGGTCAGGGGGACGGTGGCGGCTTGGGGCGCTTCCATTTGAATTCCCAGCAGTTCGAGCAAGCGCACGTGATGCTTGCGCGGCACCTGATTCACCCTATAGAGCAGGAGATCGACCATCCAGGCGAATAGTTCGATGAGGGTGACCCCGGGGTCGCTTACGTTATGATCGGTCCATTCGGGACAGTATAGGGGAATCCTCTTCTTCGCTTCGTCGACGAGATCCTGAAAACTTCGGTCGTCCAGGGAGCGGTCTGGTAAGGGCATTCTCTTTTCACTCCTCCGGAATCAAATAGAACGGATATACAAGGCTTCGTGCCGAGTGTGTCGCCCTGATGCGATAGCTCACAGAGATGAGCAATCGCACACGATTCTCCTCGTCAGGCGCCACCTCCACTTTCTCCAGCTCGATGCGCGGCTCCCAACGCCCCAGAGCCTGCCGCACGTAACGCTCGGCGAGTCCCATGGTCTGGCTGTTATTGGGCGCAAACACGAGCTCCTGAAGGCGGCAGCCGAAATCTGGTCGCATCACGCGCTGCCCGGGTGACGTGTTAAGGATGATCCGAATGGCCTGCTCGATCTCTGTCGCATCACCCACCATAGAGATCTGCCCCCGGTCATCCAACCGTGGAGGAAACGCCCACCCTCTCCCAATGATGTCTCCAGCCCTATCCCCATCTCTTCCGTCCATCTCATCCCCCGATCAGTACAGTCCCCGTAGCCACCACCTGGCCATGGGGTGCGGGCACCACGTCGTCACACGTCTGAGCCATATCCCCATTGCGGGCCGCCCCTTTGCCATTGATCAACACCGTACTGCTCCCCCCCACGATGGTGGCCTGGTTGGTGGGGGGCACCTGAAATGAGGGCCCTCCTATAGGTATGTGAGGGGGTTGATTGATAGCCGTGCTATTCATCGTGGCGGCAGGAGTTCCCATGATGGTGACGTTTGCGCTGAGGCCCCCGCTGATGATGCCGTTGAAAGGATGTCCCGGGGTCGGCGTGGGCACGGGCCCACCAGGCGAGGGCACCATGACAATGTGCGTATCAACCGCCTGTACCACATCCCCCTGTTTGGCCGCTGGCTGCGCGGGCATTGGTGCTTACCTCCTACGGATTGAGTTGAATGATGGCGCCCTTGATGGTCACGTTGCCATTGGCTTCCAGGTCCATATTGCCACTGGCTTTGATGGACAGATTCTGATCGGCCCGAATCTCTATCTCCCCGCCCCCCGTGATGCCGATCTTTCTGCCATTATCGTCCAAAGAAACGGTATTGCCCCCACTCGTGGCAATCTCTATCTTGCCGTCATCATCGTCGATGAGCACCACATGACCACCGGCACTCTCGATCTGGATCCGGGCATTGTTCTCCTCGGAAAAGACGATCTTGTGGCCGACTCGTGTGACGAACAGCCGTTGCACGACCTTGCCATCGGTGACGACCTCGCTCATGTCGGCGGGAGGCGCATCCACGCCATTCCACAACCCGGCAACCACCAGTGGGCGAGACATATCGCCCTGCGCAAAGGTCACCAACACCTCATCGTTGACCTCGGGAAGACAATACAGACCTCGCCCATCCCCGGCGCCCAACCCCGCAACGCGCGCCCAATCGCTCTCGATATCCCCATCCAGCCACGGGAGCTTTATCTTGACGCGCCCCATACCGTCGGGATCGTCGTTATTCGTCACGATCCCCGTCGTGACCGGCCATTGCGTCACCGAGGGCGAGTCGTTGGACAGCAATTCGCGCATGGTACCCGCCCGCCGACCCGAAACACGAAAATGTGTGATATAGTCGCGTTCAGAATCCCATACATGGGTGACCGAAGTGACCCTGTAACGTCCATTGAAGCGGTTGCCAAGGGCCCGGATCTCCACCAGACAACCCACTTTTAACTCGGGAACCCCCGTGCATAACCCTTCAGCCTCAACGAAAGCCCCGTTGCGCTCGTCCAACAGCGCCTGTGCCAGAGTGTCGGCCTCATCCTGGCTCCGCACCATGGCGCGCACGGCCAGGCCCGACGCGGCGCCAAAGCTCTCTTCGGCAAGTTTGCCACCAGAGCCCGACTCGCCTATCTCCGGTGCAACCTGCCCCTCCGTAGCTTGCCCCACGATCTCTCGCTTGGTCGAGGCGTCCCACCCTTTGACCTGCATCTCGCTGACCTGTTCCCCCAGACTCAGCCTCGGTCTAAAGCTTCGGAGCTCCCTGCCCCACTCCAGTTCCACCACCTCGTCCGCTCCACCATCGGAACGTTTGAAACAGAGCGTGCGATCCTGCACATAAAAATCGTAGCCGATGCTTTCCGCACGGTCCCGTAAAAAGGCCATGTGGGATTGGCCATCCTCGTAAACGTGCTCATGGACGGGACCTGAGGGATCCACGTCGGCCCTCAATCCCATCGCATCGGCGATCTCCTTGGCGATATCGCTATCGCTCATTCGTACATACGATTTCGTATGGGTTCCCCTATGCAATCGATGCGAACGATCATAGGCTCGCACCGTGAGGTCGGACACCATGTTCTCCCCAAAGTCTGGTTCGAGGCACACAATTTCCCCGACAAAAAGGGGATTATCTCCCCGCCCCTGCTCATCCGATACGCCCACGTGGATCTCGGCTCCCAAATCAAAGGGCCCCTCGTTCACCAGCCTGACGCCGGGATCATGCAGGTGCAGGTTGCACATATCGGGCAGGCGCAGATTCCCATCCACCTCGACCTCGTAGAGGTTATTCATCACATCCACGGGAAGGGGCTGCCCCTCGATTTCCACGTATAGTTGCCGTATAAGTGCTCTTTCTCTGGGCATCGCTTTCTGAAAAACTATTCCAATGGTGGAATGCTGACTACTTTGCCAATGGGCAGACATAGGGGATCAAGGATTCCGTTGCTCTGGGCAACAAGTCGCCACTTGGTGCTATCCCCATATTCCTCCCAGGCGATCAGATCCAGCCGATCCCCTGCGCGGATAACGCGCGTCTTGGGCGCCACACCCCCGCCCGAGGTGGGATTCTGTCCCTCATGTTCTTCCTCATCGACTATTTGCTGAAAGGTGATATCCACAGCAGTGCGCACGGGCGTCCCATCGCCGGCAAAGAGGGTGATCTTTTCCGTCATCTTGGTGATGACGGCCTCGAAATCGAACCGTCCCCAGCGAAAGATACAATGAGGGGGCTCGCCCTTGCCCGTCTTCTGATCAACCTTGTTCTCGTCGATCATCATCATCTTCCATAGAGGTGCCGTATGATCGCGCACATCGCTGGGGCCACCCGCACCACCCTCGCCATAGGTATCAAAGAATAGCTTGAGACTCAATGTCTGAACCCCACCCTGCTGAAAGACGATGTGGGGCATGTTCTTCCCCTTGGTGGAATCCCGCCCGTAACGGTTCTGCTTGCTCAGCGTGTACTCATAGGGATTGAACATACAGGATACCTGGGCCCCAGTATTCTTGTTTATGATCACCGCCGGATTCAACCCGCTACGCGTTGTAGGCATCCGAAATTCTCCCGTCTCTCACGCTCTCGTCACCAGCGACCGCGCGTCCCGTACCGCTCGCGCTCGACGCGTAGGCGATCCCGAATGCGCCTATAAACCTCATCGGCCAGTTTGTCGACGTCGAGTTCCTCTCTCTCCTCTTCTTCAAGCACCTCGGGCGGCTCGACCTCCGCACTCTCCACTTCCGATGTGGCTTCCATCGGCACCTGCTCCGCCTCGGCCTGCCGCACGAGATCGGCGGATACATCTTCCCTTACATCGGAGGGGCGACCGTAAAGGGACGACAGAGGAGAAAGCGTTTCCCCTTCCTCTTCAAAAGGACGGGGCGCGCGGCGGAGGACCTCGGACGCTCCAAAAAGGGCCTCCTCTAGAGGCACATCTTGCAGATCGGAGCCTTCGCTGTCAGCGGGCACGCCCTCTCCTACGCCCACTTGCTCTGCATCCCTTTCCTGAGACATGGCGGGCGAACGGCGTGCGGAGACTCTCTCTTCCGAGTCCTCGATCTCCTCAGGCGGTGTCTGGGCCTCCTTTTCCGTCAGGCGGCCACGAGTAGTCGTCGGATCAATCGCTCTCGGCTCTCTGGGTGCCACCTTCGCTCCAGGAGCAGTTTCCGGTTTTGCTGGCCTTCCAAGCTCCCGTGCCGAGCGGACCTCGGGCGCGGCAGTTTCCTGTGTCTCCCTCGACACCAAAGCATCGTCCCCGGCAACATCCCCCTCAGCGGATGTCCTGGGTTGCTGTGCCCGCATCTCCCTCGAGGGCCGCGCTTCCTTTGGCCCATGAACTCGAGGCCTGACGGCAGAACTCTCTGTATCCACCACCTCTTCCGTCACCTCCAGTTCCTCCAAGGACGCGCGACGCGGAACCCCTTCCGACGCGCGCTTTTGTCCCTGAACCACAGAGGATCGCTCCTCAGCGCGTTCCCTTGGCTCCTTTTGTACAAGGGGAGGTGCCCCCTCAGGGCTCAGGTTGCCCTCATAGGACGTGGCCCCAAGCCGCGTGTAAATCTCTTCCGACCCAACAGGGGATCCCCATCTCTCCTCCTCCCGGCTTGTTCCCATCTCTGTAAAAGCCGGCATCCCGGACCGCCTCAATGGTCCCGCTCCCTCGCCATCGGAGCTGACACCACGGCGGGGAATGCCCCTCTCCCCCACCTCTTGGGAAATCGGCTCAGGCGACACCTCAGAGCGTTTCTCGATTGCCTCTACGTCGGCCTCCATACTATCAGACGCAATATCGGCCCCCTCTACGCCGCTGGCCGAGGTAATCTCCTCATCACGCTCTGCAGCGCGCTCTGGAGGTGCAGTTGAAGCGGGCGACGGCTCCTGCACAGGACGTGCCGTTGGTGAAGCGCTGGCTGGCGCTTCCACCTCTTGCATTCCGAACTCTTCTGACAGCACTTTTCCCGGTCCCTCTCCGGCGGCGCCTTCCTCGATCAGCTCCTCCGCCTTCGTCGGTATGCCACCGCGTTGTCGAGGCAATTCGGACTCCTCGACAACCGGCGAAGGTTGCGCGACCAAGGGTTGCGCTCGCTCTGGACCGGCGGCCCGCTCCCGATCTGGCTCCTCCACAATCTGGGAGCCCCGCCTGAAAGGGCGCCTTTCCTTCACCAAACCCTCTTGTCCTGTACGTCGCGCAGCAGGAGGATGAAACTGCCCTTCCCCCCTCTGGGTAGCCCCTCGTCTCGCACCAGCAGAATCCCTGACGCGTTGAACGGCAGCGCGCATATCCGCCGCCCGCGTCACTCCCCTTTCCGACGGCTCTCTCTGAGGAACCTCCGCGGGCTCCGGGCGCACCGTCTCCCTTTCCGCCTCCTGAGACCACCGCCCCGAAGCCAGAACTAACTCCTCTCCATCAACCCGCCTTTTCTCCAAAGGCAACTGCCTTACGAGGGGCTCCCAACGCCTGGCCGACAGCGGTTTGATGCGGGGCAACACCGTATACTTTTGCCTCAACCGATCCCCTCGTTCGGCAGAACGCCAAGCCGTACCAAGGAGCCCGGCGCGCCCCATCACCCGGCGAGCAAATACCAGATACCGCGATCCATGGGAAGACTCTCCCGCGCTCATGATACCATCACCCGCTCAAAGGATAGCTCCAGCGTCTCAATGGCAACCTCTTCGGAGGCGGTATCCAGAGTTGGTCCGCTCCACTTGTGAGGGTACGCACCGATGAAATCCCAGCGCATGACCTCCTCGTCTTGACTGTCGTAGAGAGAGATGGAGACCTGACGCCGGCTTTCGACCACCTTACCCTGCAGGACATCCACATACCATTCCAGCAATCCGCTCCCCGAGGCCAGTCCCCGCTTGAGCACCACCGATCCACTTTTCACGCGCCCGGGAAGCATGTGGGTACCGGTGTTAAATCCACCCTCCTTTTCCTCGTGCAGATCCACTTCCAGAGCCGGCAATGTGCACTCGGTAAAGGTAGCCGCCTCAATGCCCTCGATCTGCACCACAAATCGAAAGGCAGCGTGCGCCTGCGCCCGGTCGCTCATGGCAACCCCTCATTAGAGCGCCTGTTTATGCGCGCGATCTCGCGCACCCAGCGTGCCCGGTCCGCATGCTCCATAGCAAGTATGCGCTCCTCGCTCCAGTGAAAATGATAGGCGATATAGGCTACCTCCTCGTACAACCTATCGAGGGGGTAGCGCGTCATTCCCCCAAAGGGACCACCTCGGCCTCAAATTGATGCTCGCAATTGGGACACTCGACCATGATACGATTAGCGCCGACCTCGTTAATGCGCCGATAGAAATCCTGCAGGTACTCCATATCGGCCGAGAACAGGCCCTCCACAACCCGAGGGGAAATGGCATCGAGCGTCCCCAGCTCTGTGATCACCCGCGAAAGCAAGATGACCGACAGATACGCCTCGTTCGCCCGGACGCGGCGATCGCGCAGAGGAGCGATCTCGTCCATGGCCGTGGCCAGGCGCATCCTGCCTTCCCGGTGCACACCACCTTCCCCATCCACATAGCCTCTGGGAAGACGAAACTCAAATTCGGTCTGCATATAGGCGTCCCATCACCCTAGTTTTCGCGATAAAGTCCTTCGTGTGCTACCACCAACTCCTCAACGGCGAACTCGTTGCTGTCCGCCTGCACAGATGGGCCCGACACCTTGACCGGCCAGGCGTTGACGAAATTCCATCGTGCCACTTCCTCAAGGCTCTGATCGAACATGACGATGGAGCCATTGTGGCGCGCGTCATCGACGCTGCCCTCCACCACCTGATCGCGCCAATCCCAGATATCCATATTATCCGTGATGCCACGCTTCAGGGTGATATTCTCCCACTTGAGCCGGCCGGGGAGCTTTTGAATGTGTGGGCGGCCGTCAGAACTGACGATCTTGTGCTCGATAACCTCATGCTCCGACCCAATGCCTTCACATTCGGTAAAAAAGCCCGTGATCACACCCTGAATTTCTATAGCATAGTGAAAACCTGCAAGTGGATCCTTTCTCTCAGCCATGAAAGCCTCCTAAAAACCTTGGCGACTATACGCTATATCCCGATTCTTATCCCTACTCCCCACCCGGTCCCGTCCACTGACTGATGCGGAAGATCACAAACTCGGCCGGCTTTACGGGAGCAACGCCGATTTCCACAATGAGCTGGCCCAGATCTCGCACCGCCGGGGGATTGAGCTCCTCATCGCACTTGACGTAGAAAGCCTCGTTCGGCGTGCGACCAAAGAGCGCTCCTGAGGACCACACGATCTCCAAAAAGGCCCGCACGTCGCGGCGCACACGAGCCCAAAGATCGGGATCGTTGGGCTCGAAAACCACCCACTGCGTGCCCATCTCGATGGACTCCTCGATCATGTTGAACAGGCGGCGCACATTGATGTAGCGCCAAGAGGCGTCACTGCTCAGCGTGCGGGCACCCCAGATGCGGATGCCCCGCCCCGGGAAAGCGCGAATGCAATTCACGCCAATGGGGTTCAGGCTGTCCTGTTCCGGCCGCGTCACCTGGATGGGCAGGCCAGTCGCGCCGCGAATCACCTCGTTGGCCGGCGCCTTGTGCACGCCCCGCTCGGCATCGCTTCGCGCATACACGCCGGCGATGTGTCCCGAGGGCGGCACGCGCACCGAGCCCCTGCCCTTGACCATGTCAGCCGTCTCGATCCAGGGATAGTAGAGCGCGGCATACTTGGTATCATAGTTTGCCTCCATGCGCCACTCACGCATCTCCTGGGGCTTGAGATTGGGAGGACAGTCCAGGATAGCGAAGCAGTACTTGACCTGCTCGCAGTGTTCGTACACGGCCTGCTGCACGGCCTGTACACCCTCCAGCGCCATCTCCCCGTCGAGATAGCTGCTCATGAGATCCGGTACGACAAGCGTGGTCACCTCATCGACCGCAGCCAATCCCGCCAGGCCCGTCCGCTCCGATGGCTCTCCACGATAGTCGGAGACTGTGACCTCTTTGGTTTCCACTTCTCCGCCGCTCAGACTGTATTCTCCCTCCTGAGGACGGCGCTCCGCCAGGGTGCCCGAGGTTTCCAATATGGCCACCGTCACCAGTTCAGACTGGGTGTTGACCACGGTCTCCACATTGTTGTCCCGTTTGCCCAGCGTCAATCCCTCGAAATGCTCGGTCGCCTCTGGGGCCTCGATGATCAGGGAGAACTCGGTCTCCTCTTCTTCCACGTGCTCGATCCTGACATCAAGATCGTTGCCCGCCGGCCCCCTGGTTCGCGCCGTTATCTCCATCGTGTCGGCGTGTTCCTCCACACTGCTGGGCAAAAGGGCCTGTGCGGGAGAGGCCAGGCTCGGCTCCTCTGCCACGCCCAACGTCTTCACGCTGGTCACATAACAGCGGCTTCCCCCGTTCTGAAAGTACCCATAGACGGCGTAGGGAAGATACGCCCCGTCGATAAAGCCGCCGAAACTTTCAACGTACTGGGACCAGTTGGCGATGGCCACGGCCTCGTTCAAAAGGGAGACCGGCTCCCCGCCATCGACCGCTTCCTCGGCCTTTTCAGTGAATCCCACAAAGGCCGCCACGGCGGTCCCCACAGCCTCGATAGGCTTGGTCCCCCGATCCACCTCTTCCACATATACTCCAGGAGATTGATAGATTGCCATTTTTCACATCCTTTGCACACCTCTTCTAGCCGGACTTTACACAAGCCCCAGCATCAATTCCCATGGCTTTTTGAGAATCCACACCTCCTTTGCCTCTCAAGCCTCCAGATCGTAACGACTCCCGTCGTGGTCGGTGGCGGGAACGTCCAGTGTATGCTCCGACTCCCTACCATCGATCTTAACTTGGACACGGTACGCTCCAGGGGCAATATTGGGAAAACTATAGCGACCATAAGCGTCCGTATGGACCGTCTTGCCCCGCCCCAACAGGGTGACGGCCGCCCCGGACAGGGCCTGTCCCCCCTCGCCAGCCTCGTGCACGATGCCCGCAAACTGGAGAACCTCGTCCCCCTCCTCGATAGCGTCCCTCCTGCCCACGCGTATCCGCTTGGTGAATACCATGGGGCGCGTAAAGGCGATCTCGCGCTCCATAGCCAGCGTGACCTGGTAGTTGATGGCCGGACGCAGTTGATTTTCCA
>CAZMOW010000078.1:0-11384 GCA_964567975.1 uncultured Anaerolineales bacterium
GTGGCCACGATAATGCGTACGCCGGCCTGCTTGCAGCGGGCCACCGCCTCGGGCACCTCGGTGCGTGGAGGATCCATCATTCCCGCCAGGCCGGCAAAGACGAGTTCGACGTCGTGGCCATATTCGAGGGCTTCCTTGTACTGCTCCGCCTCGTCCGGGGCGATGACCTGGTAGGCCAGTCCCAGTACCCGCAGGGCATCATTCGCCATCTTATTGTTCTCGTCCATGATGCGCGCCCTATCTTTGTCGCTCAACGGGCGTGGCGCTCCGTCCTCGCGTACCTGTGTGCACATATCCAGCACCGTTTCGGGCGCTCCCTTGACAAAGACATATGCTTCGTCCTCCTCGGGCGTGCTGTGAAACGTGGCCATGAACTTGCGCACCGAGCTAAAGGGAAGCTCGTCGATACGATGAAAGCGCTCCTCTATCTCCTCCTTGTGCTGGCCGGCCTTGGCCGCCGCCACCACCAGTGCGCCCTCGGTGGGCTCGCCACGGATCTCCCAAGTAAAGTCGTCATTGTCATAGTGTTGCACCAATCGCGCGTTGTTACAGAGGACGCCAATGTGCAGGGCCAGGCAGACATCGGGATCAGAGGTGGGATCGACATCCTCGCCGTCCCGCTGAAAGTGCCCTTCGGGCGTAAAGCCAACGCCGGTGACGTGGATCGTCTTCCCCCCTACCAGCATCCGCTGTACCGTCATCTGGTTGGTCGTCAGTGTCCCCGTCTTGTCGGTGCAGATGACGGTGGCCGCACCAAGGGTGTCGACGGCCTGCAGGCGGCGAATGATGGCGTTGCGCCTGGCCATGCGATTGACGCCCACCGCCAGGGTAATGCTCATCACCGCCGGCAGCCCCTCCGGAATGGAGGAGACGGCGGAGGCCAGGGCGAACAGCAGCATCTCCTGCAGATCCAGACCCCGAATCACGCCCAGAACGAGTGTTAACGTGGCCACGCTCACGGCCAGTATTCCCAGCTTCTTGCTCAAGTTCAAGGTCTGCCTCTGTAGTGGCGAAGGCACCTTTTCGGTCTCCTGGATCAGGGTGGCGATCTTGCCCATCTCGGTCTGTGAACCGGTGGCATATATCACCGCCTGGCCACGCCCGCTGGTGACCATGGTGCCACCATAGACCAGATTGGTGCGCTCCGCTGTAGGCAGCTCGCCCTCCAGCGGCTCGACGGTCTTGCGTACGGTGGTCGATTCGCCCGTCAGCATGGCCTCGTCGACCTCGAGGTTAACCGCCTCAAAGAGGCGCGCATCGGCTGGCACCTTGGCGCCCGCATCGAGCATGATGACATCGCCGGGCACGATCTGCGTCGCGGGGACACTTTCCTCGATGCAGCCCCCCTCGTCCGGACAATCGCGGAGGACCTCGGCCTCGGGCGCGGCCTGAGATTTCAGGGCTTGTAGGGCCTCTTCGGCCTGGTACTCCTGGACAAAGCCGATCAGGGTGTTGACTAGAATGACGACGGCGATCACTATGGCATCGGCCGACTTGCCGGCGGCTAGTGATATCAGGCCCGCCATCACCAGCACAAGGACCAGGGGGTTCCTGATCTGGGCCCACAGGATATCGAGTTTACTGATCCCTTTGGCCTCTTTGATCTCGTTGGGCCCATATTCTTCCAACCGTCGTTCGACCTCGGGAGGGTGCAGTCCGCGAGGGCTGGATTGGAGGATGTCGAACGTCTCTTCAACGTCTAGCGTGTGCCATGCGCGCTCTTCGGACATCAAGTATTTCTCCCTATTCTTATGGTTCAGGGGGAATCGGTTGCCGCCCCTTTTCTGTTATGGGGCTGGCGTCGATCGCTCATAGCGTCCTTACAGGAACAGGGGGCCGAGCACATGGTAGGCCAGGAAAAAGTAGATCACCAAGGCGGTAATATCCTGGATGGTGGTGATGATGGGATCTGCTCCGACGGCCGGATCTGCCCCAAGGGTGGTCAGCAGGTAAGGAATCAAAAAACCCAGCATGGTGGCCAGGGTTATGGTCAGCGTCAGCGAGAGGGCGACCACCAGGCCAAGGGCGAACACGCCATGCCAGATCACGGCCACGCTCCCGGTGACCAGTCCCAAAGCCACGCCGATGCTCAGGCCGACGCCTATCTCACGCAGCAGGTGAGCGCCAAAGCGTTGCAGGTTGATATGACCCAGAGCCAATGCGCGAGCAAAGATGGTAGAAGATTGGGTCCCGGCGTTTCCCCCCATATCCATCATTAGAGGGATAAAGACGGCCAGTACGGGCATGCTTTGCAGTGTCGTCTCAAAGGAGTCGATGACGGAGCCGGCCAGCAGACCCCCGGCCATGGTGATCACCAGGAAGGGTATCCGCACCGGCCAGATGTCCGACAGCGATCCGTTTGCCAGGCGATAGCTGCGATTTTGTGTGTCGCCCGTGGCCAGAGCGGCCCTGTCGAAAAAGTCCTCGGTGACCTCTTCCTCCATGATCTCCATAGCGTCGTCGACGGTGATGACGCCCACCAGACGGTGACTGCGATCGACGACGGGCAGGCTCAGCAGGTCGTGGTGCTGGAGCAGTCGGGCGGCCTCCTCCTGATCGGTGTACGTGCTGGCCGAGATCGCCTCGGTATCCATCAGAGAGGTCAGGTTCTCATCCGGCCGGGCAAGGATCAGATCCTGGAGCGAAATCTGTCCGCGCAATCGCCTTTCCCTATCGGTCACATAGAGGGTGGGGATGGTTTCCCGTTCGCGCCCGACGTGGCGTATCTTGTCCATGGCTTCCTGGGCCGTCATATCCTCGGTGAGGCGCACATATTCGGGCGTCATGATGCGGCCGGCGCTCTCGGGCTCGTACCCGAGAAGCAGGTTGACCTGGGCACGCTCTTGGGGGGGCAGCGTCTCCACGAGCCGCTTGGCGACGGCGGCGGGCACCTCGTCCAGTAGACGGGCGCGGTCGTCGGGGGCCAGGGAGGCAAAGATGGGGATGGCTTCCTCTCGCGTGAAGGAGGCGATCAGGTCTTGCCGTTGCTCCATGTCGAGCTGTTCAAAGAGTGCCAGGGCTCGGTCCTTGGCCAGCAGGCGAAGGACGACCACGCGCCTCTCAGGGGTAAGGTTCTCAAAGAGGGAGCGTAGTCTATCCATATCGACCTGGTCCAGTAGGTTTTTGAGCGCCTGCATGTCGCCGGCATCGAAGTGATCCTGGACTGTCCCGTAGAGATCCATTGTCAGTTCCTTTTTGACTTCTTTCGTTACATTGAGCCCCCTGATATTTCTGCGCGATAGATCAAAGTATTGATGCTATCTCTGTAGAGACGATGGGGACACATGACCATCTGGGGACAGATGATAGCAGAAGAAGGTACTCGAGACAAACTATATATCTGTGCAAGGGAGGATCGTGATGGTGGCGCAGGTGCTATGGCGTTCGCTGCCTTTACCGCCTAGTCCTCCAGATGCGGGCCCAGACCTTCCAGGATACTTTCCAGGGGCAGGTAGCCCGTCAGGCGTTCGGCGGGCTCGCCGTCGATAAAGAGAATGAGGGTGGGGATGTTCATCACTCCATAGCGCACGGCCATGTCGGGGTTCTCCTGCACATCCAGCTTGACAACCTCCAGTTGGTCGGCTTTTTGTTGGGCCAGTTCCTCCAGCGTGGGGGCCATCATGCGGCAGGGGGCGCACCACTCGGCCCAAAAGTCCACCAGGACGGGCGATGGGGCTTCCAGGACGTCCTGCTCAAAGGTATCCTCATTGACGTTCTTTAGCTCTGCCATTGTGCTCCTTGTGGGATATCAAGCTGACTTGTTTTCAGGGGGCTCTTGCTCGACCTCGCACGTTTGAGGCAGGGGATTCGCCAGTTCCAAAAAGAAGGAGATGATGCGCTCCAGTTCCTCCTTTTCCTGCAGGGGGTCTTGGAGGCAGTATTTGATGTGGTGGCTCATGATGAGAAGGCCGGCGCGGTCCAGCGCGGCCCGCGCGGCCATGAGCTGGGTCACGACATCCTCGCACTCTCGATCCTCCCGCACCATGCGCTGAATGCCACGGATCTGTCCCTCCACGCGACGCAGCCGGGCCATGATCCGCCGTCTCTCCTTTTCGTTCCGCTGCTCTTCCATCTTTTTGTTTTCCCGCTCATGATCTGCACGAAGTATAGGTGCGCCCCTGTATGGCGTCAAACCTTTGCACCGCACGTCGGCGCTAGTTGGGATCAGTAGCGGGCTCGCGGGATATGGGCGCCATGCGGGCGTCGGTGAGGGAGATCAGGTCTTCCACGGTCAGCTTCAGGTTGATGCCCCGCTTCCCGGCGCTGACGAGGATCTCGTCGAGACCTTGCGCCGAGCCGTCGAGAAATACGGGCCACGTCTTTTGCAGCAGGGCCAGGGGCGAGATGCCGCCCACCTGCAGGCCCGTCAGATCCTCGGCTTCCTCCTGGCTGGCCATACGCACCTTTTTCTCTCCTGCCGTGGTGGCCAGCTCCTTGAGGTCCAGCTCGCGATCTCCCGGCACGATGGCCAGGATGGGGTGTGTTCTGCCCTCGGCCGGGACGGTGACCAGGGTCTTGTAAATCCGATTGGCGGGGATACCGACCACCTCGGCCACCCCCTGGGCCGAATGGATATCCTCGGAAAAGTAATAGGCCTCGTAGGGAATCCCCTGAGCCTCCAGGATGCGCATGGCGTTCGTCTTTGCTGTCTCGTCCACCACGTTGTTGACTCCTTTTTGTCGTCTCTCTCGTGGATATTATGCATGGGATGTGTTCGTTCTTCAAATATCCCCGATTTTGGCATCTGCGGTTCGCCCGACTCGATCCCGATATAAGGAACGCGTCGGATCGCCTGGCCTTTTTCTTCCCGGTATGCTAGAATGGCCTCAGGTCTCGGGTGAGCATGTGGTTTCATTTTGGAGGATATGTCGGGAGGAGGCATTTATGGGGACCAGACTTGGCAGCGGAGAGTTCGTTTACGAGGAGGATACAGAGTGGGCCGATCTGCCCGAGGGGTGGACCTTCAGGGAGGTGGTCGACGTGGCCGTGGATGCCGAGGACCGCGTCTATGTCTTTAATCGGGGCGATCATCCCATGATGGTCTTTGAATCCGATGGCAGTTTCGTGACCTCTTGGGGGGAGGGCATGTTCGCGAGAGCCCACGGTCTCACGCCGGGGCCGGACGATACCCTCTACTGTGCCGACGATGTCGGGCATTGCATCTACCAGTTCACCCTGGAGGGCGAGTTGTTGATGACCATCGGCACCCCCGGCGATCCGGCCCCACGCCATAGCGGCGAGCCTTTCAATCGGCCCACCAAGGTGGCCCTGGCCCCCGAGACGGGCGACCTCTATATCGCCGATGGCTATGGCAACGCCCGCGTGCACAAGTTCTCCTCCGAGGGGGAGCATATCCTGTCCTGGGGAGCGTATGGCACGGATCCTGGCCAGTTCAACCTGGTGCACAGTGTCTGCACCGACGCGGAGGGTCGCGTATACGTGGCCGACCGGGAAAACCATCGCGTGCAGGTGTTCGACGGCGAGGGCAACTATGTGGAGCAGTGGAACAACCTCCACCGGCCCTGTGGTCTGCACATCGAGGGGGAGTTGGCCTACATCGGCCAGTTGCCCACGCACCTGGAGGTCAATGCCGACTATCCCAATATTGGAGCGTGCGTCAGCGTCCATGACCTGATGGGAGAGCGGCTGGCCAAATTGGGTGATGAATATCCCGGCGAGGAGCCTGGCCAGTTCACGGCGCCCCACGGTCTGGCCGTCGATTCCCAGGGCGATGTCTATGTGGGGGAGGTCTCCTGGAGCGCCTATGGCAGCCGGCTGGAGCCGCCCCGCACGGCGCGCTGCTTCCGAAAATTGGTGCGCGTGGCATAAGGCGGGCGCTGGAGGGGGCGATGAAAACATGTTCATCGCCCCTAGCCCGAGAACCCGGTGCCGGGATTCGTCGTTTAGGAGTCGAGTATCTCTTTTAGAGCTGCCGCGTCCGTCACCGGCGGACGGCAGGTGCCGCCACGGCAGACGTAGGCGGTGGCCTGGCCATTCACCAGCGGGCGATCCGCCAGGATGGGAGGTGGTGGCCCGTGGCCAGCGGCCACGAGACGATGCGGATGGTGTCCCCGTCGGGCCACCCGAAGCAGCGCGCGGGCGTCCTCCGCATCCCGGTCGCCCACGATGGCCACTGCGGTGGGCGGGGCCAGGGTCAACTGCAGGGAGATGAGCCACTGGCCAAGGCTTAGGGGATGCTGCTGTATGGAGGGCTGCAGGGCACGGAGCGCCGCCGTGGCCCGCTCGGCATAGGCCAAGTCCTCGGAGAGGTGCGTGAGCTTGACCAGGGTCGTGGCTGCCATGGCGTTCCCCGAGGGCACGGCGTTATCCTGCATCTCTTGCGGGCGCGTGATCAGCTCTTCGGCGTCATCGGCCGTGTCGTAAAATCCCGTCTCGGCAGCAAAGTGGGCTATGGCCATCTCCATGAGCCCCTGAGCCGTCTCGTACCAGCTGTGCTCAAAGGTGGTCTGGTAGAGGGCCAACAGTCCCTCGGTCAGATGAGTATAGTCGGACAAAAAGCCGTCGACGGCGGCGCCCTCCTTCCAAGTGTGATGCAGACGTCCGTCGCACCTGCTCAGTCCTTGCAGTAGGAATTCGGCGTTGCGCTGCGCGGTGGCACGATAGTCCTCGCGGTCAAAGGCCAGGGCCGCCTCGGCAAAGGCGGCTAACATGAGCCCGTTCCATGAGGTCAACACCTTCTCGTCGCGACCGGGTTGGGGACGGCGATTCCGTGCAGTCAGCAGCCTCTCACGGGCTGTGGCCAGTTTCCGACGTTCCTCCATGGTGCCCTGGAAGGTGAGGATGTTCTTGCCCTCGAAATTGCCGCCCTTAGTTACACCGTAAGCGGTCATAAAGCGGTCCGCTTCCTGGCTCAACACATCGCGGATCTCCTCTGGCGTCCAGAGATAGGTCGCGCCCTCTTCTCCCTCGGTGTCGGCGTCCTGGGTGGCATAGAAACCGCTCTGCCGATGGCTCATCTCCCGCAGCACATAGTCCAGGGTCTCCTCGGCCACGGCGCGAAAGAGAGGCTGCTCCGTCACCTGCCAGGCATGCAGATAGACGCGGGCAAGCTGCGCCTCATCGTAAAGCATCTTTTCGAAATGGGGCACCAACCATACCCCATCCACCGCATAGCGGTGAAAACCTCCGCCCAACTGGTCGTATATGCCACCACGTGCCATGGCCTCCAGGGTCTCGGTGACCATATGCAGGGCGTGGGTGTCGCCGGTCTCCAGATGGTAGGCCAGCAGGAATTCCAAGGCCATGGGCTGGGGGAATTTGGGGCCCGCGCCCCACCCGCCGTTATCGGGGTCAAAACTGCGCCTCAGGTCAGCGTAGGCGTGCTCGATGGCCTCGGGGGTTAGGTTCACCTCCTCCTCGCCCATGCCTACCTGCTCGATGGCTGCCTTCACTCGTTGTCCATCGGCCAGCAGTGCGTCACGTTCCTTCTCCCAAGCCTCGGCGATGCGGCGTAGGACCGTCTTGAAGGCGGGCATGCCATAGCGGCGCTCGGCGGGAAAGTAGGTACCGCCATAAAAGGGTGTGCCCTCGGGCGTGAGAAAAACCGACATGGGCCAGCCGCCCCGGCCCGTCATGGCCTGCACCGCCTGCATATAGATGCGATCCAGGTCCGGCCGTTCCTCGCGATCCACCTTGATGCTCACAAAGTGCTTGTTGAGCAGGGCCGCCGTCTCCTCGTCCTCAAAGGACTCGTGAGCCATGACGTGGCACCAGTGGCAGGCGGAATAGCCGATGCTGAGAAAGACGGGCTTATTCTCGCGTTGCGCCCTATCCAGGGCCTCCTGGCTCCAGGGATACCAATCGACGGGGTTGTCGGCGTGCTGGCGCAGATAGCGACTCGTCTCATGGATCAGGCGATTGGGCATGGGACCCCCTTCCATAAGGGTTGACGATCAATATGGGGGCATTATACAGGGTGAGAGTGGCAGATGGAAATGGATTATCTTTTGTTGCATAATTTTATGCTCTCCTGTATGATGAAGAGGAATTTCAGGCAAGATCGGGTGAAAGTGTCGGTTCGCACATCGATCAGAGCCTGTCGCTTTGCACCCGTTTGATTACTGTGGAATGAGAAAGATCCCGAGAAAGGGGAAACGAATGACCCAAGTAGAACGCGATGATACGGTCAGGGTTCACTATACGGGCAAATTGGAGGATGGTACGGTATTTGACAGCTCTGCCGAGCGTGAACCTCTGGAGTTTACCATAGGTGAGGACGAGATTATCTCTGGTTTTGAAAAAGCCGTCGTCGGTATGGAACCGGGCGAATCGAAAACCGTCGAGGTCTCGGAAGAGGAGGGATATGGCCCTCATCGCGAGGAACTGATGTTGACGGTGGATCGGGAGGAGCTCCCCCCCAATATGGAGGTGGAGGTCGGTCAGCAATTGCAGATTCGTATGGAGGACGGCCAGACGGCGGTGGTGGAGGTGGTCGATGTCTCCGAATCTGACTTGACACTGGATGCCAACCATCCCCTGGCTGGCGAGACGCTGACGTTTGAAGTTGAGCTCGTGGAGATCGTGTAACTGGATTGTTTTCTGGCAAGCGCCCGACCGGTGTACGCCGGTCGGGCGGTTTTTTGCTGCCATCGTGACCTCAAAGTGCGGATTCTGGCCTTTACCTCGTCTGACATGTGGCCCTTATGAGGTGCTAAACCTCGAAAGCCATAGATTTGACGCCCAATGCTCAGGTGCTATAATTAACGATTAGCGCTATGGCGACCTCGCAGGATCTTGATGGGCCGATGGCGGACCCGCTTCCCCCACGTGTGGATTCGTGGTCTGTGGCTGTCAAGGATCTGGGATGAGATATGTCGCTACTGATCATGGTACTTTGGAGATAAAGCCCGTGCCGGTGTGCAAGGTTGTTTTTATCCGGGCACAAGGGCTTATAGGATTGGATTAAGAGAGTTTATTGTTGTGGAAATTCAGAGTATGAATGTGATGTCTTTAACGCTCATGGAATTGGGAGCGGTTATATTTGGGCTATCTATCGTGGCCCGGCTGGCGAGTAGACTGGGCGTATCGGCGATCCCCTTCTATCTGATGCTGGGATTGGCCGTGGGCAATAACAGTCTGGTGCCCCTGTCCTTTAGTGAAGATTTTGTACGACTGGGGGCAGAGATCGGTGTGATCCTGTTGCTCTTTACTATGGGGCTGGAGTATTCGTGTGAGCGGCTGCGGAATAATCTGGCGCATAGCCTGCCGGCCAGCATCATCGATCTGGTGCTCAATTTCCCGCCTGGTTTCTTTGTGGGGCTCATGCTGGGCTGGAGCTTTTTGGCCTCTATACTCCTGGGGGGCATCACGTATATCTCCTCCTCGGGCATCATCGCCAAGCTTTGGACCGACCTATGCTGGATGGATAATGGGGAGACCCCGACGGTGTTGTCCATCCTTGTGCTGGAGGACATTGCCATGGCCCTCTTTTTGCCTCTGGTCACCATCTTTTTGGTCGGACAGGGAGTTCTCTCCAGCGTGTTGTCCATCCTTGTGGCCAGCGTCGCGGGGGGCGGGATGCTCTTTGTGGCCATGCGCTATGGAAAGGTACTGAGCGGTTTTATCGCTCATTCCTCAGACGAGATCGTTCTCCTGACCACCCTGGGGTTGGCCCTGCTGGTGGCCGGCGTATCCGAGCGCTTGCAGCTCTCGGCGGCGGTGGGAGCCTTTATGGTGGGCATTACCCTGTCGGGCACGGTGGCGGAGCGGACGCATCGACTCATGCACCCGCTGACCGATTGGTTCGCCGCCCTCTTTTTCCTCTTTTTTGGTCTGGGTATCGAGCTCAACACCTTGCCGCCGGTCGTTCTGCCGGCGCTAGGATTGTTGCTGGTGACGTCCTTTACCAAGATTTTGACGGCATGGTGGTCCACCCGCGATCTGGAACTTGCGACGTCCCATCGGCTGTGTGCTGGCGTCACCTTGATCGCCCGGGGCGAGTTCTCTTTGGTGATCGCCGCACTGGGCGTCAGCGCTGGCGTAGAGTCGCAATTGGGCGCGCTGGCGGCGGCCTATGTGCTGTTTTCTGCCCTTTTGGGGACAGTATTGACACAGGTCATGGAGCCACTGCTCGCTCCGGTTGAGCAGGAAAAGCCCCTGCCGGCGCAGGCGGAGAAGGCGCACGTTCCCTCCCACTGAGGCGCTTGGAAAAAAGGCCGATCCATCGAGTCGTATATTTCACTCCCCACAACCCGTTGACAGCGGGTTCTTTTTTTGTGGACGTGGATTTCGTTCCTCGCCTGAAAGCAGGCTCTCATGCATTCGCGTTCGGATCACCCTTTTGTGATCCGCTTGGGATTGGTCTTGGCGCCTCCCGGGATAGAAAATGGGTTCGTTTCGTAATAGGGGGGTGGAAGGGATAGACAATGGGTTCGTTTCGTAATAAGAGAAGGGAATGATCGGAAACGGGCGGATGGCAGGATACCGTTCTGCATAAAGTATATTTCCTCGGTTGGTAATAGAACGTATGTTCTATTATACTGTGACGTTGCCACCCTGTCAAAAAAGGGATCCACCCTGACCTCTCATGCGGGCCCGTCGTACGTGGCGCGCCGGCAGATGGTGCGTATAGACAGATTGTGGAGGAGGTTGTGAGGCGCCGGACTTTGCTCTATGATGTAGGTGGATGTGCCCTTTGGGTCATATGTGGGGGGTGGTCGCTCGATATTATATTGGCACTTGCTCCACGGGGTTTGCTGGATACCAAAACTGCCCAACTCGGGCAAAAACTCTTTTCGGAGGCTATAAAAGGCGTGCAGAATACGAGTCAGTGGTGCGTAAAAGCTGTCTCACATCTACCAACACAATCATAGGGCACCGCCGATCCTTTCTACTGCAGTGAATTCTCACCATGATACTGGGACTGGAAAACTGGTGGTGCATCGATGACAACCCACCATCGCATCCCGAATGCTTTGTGATCCCCTCCTACGCCCTGCGGGATCGTTTCCTGCCCACCAAGCCCACGAGGGCGCAGATCGAACTGGCCTGCAAATGGTGGCGCGAATTTCCCGACGCGTATCTCATCATGTCCTCGGGCGACAATCAGCAGCTGGGCGTCACCAATGCCCGGGTGATGGCCGAGTATGCCATGGGACTGGGCGTCCCCCGAGGGAAGATCATCGAAGAGGATCGCTCGCTGAACAGCTACGAGAACCTCTCGTATTGTCTGGAGATCATCGAGGAGAAGGGGCTGAGGCAACCGACGCTGGTCACGCTGGACCTCTACACGCGGCGCGCCGTGGCCACGGCAAGGGGGTTGGGCTGGTCCGACCTTCGCTGGCTCTCCGCCTTCTCCGAAGGGGAGCCGGCCTACGGCTACAAGTGGCTGCAGACCCGCTCTCGCTTCACCATCTTTTGGTATG
>CAZMOW010000079.1:0-11214 GCA_964567975.1 uncultured Anaerolineales bacterium
GGCAATGTCCACGACCCACAAGGTGGTAGGGGTGACACGCTCGGGCTGGATGATATCCGCGATGCGCGTCAGCCTGTCGTCCGGCACGGGCACCACCCCCACGTTGGGCTCGATGGTGGTGAACGGATAACTGGCGACGGCGGCGCCCGCCTCTGTCAGGGCGTTGAACAGGGTGGACTTGCCCACGTTTGGTAATCCCACAAGCCCAAGTTGTAAAGCCATAGAAACCCTCCGCTCTCACTCCGCTAGGACGAATCCCCGTTGTCGTCTTCCTCTTCTGCCTCTCGCGGTCCCACCAAATAGCGCGCCGGCCACGGCTTGTAGCGACTGAAGAATTCTTCCACAGTTTCCCGTCCCCCCTCCTCGATGATGCGATACACGGTGACGTCTATACCCTCATGGGCCCGCTCGATCTGCCTGCGGTCCCCGGGAGATAGGGAGGGATCCTCTTCCAGGATGGGCTCGCTCGGCGCCACAGGATTGCTCGTCGTGGGACCTTCCATGCGCACCGTTCGCTCCCCCTTTTTGCCGTAAAAGTAGAAGGAGATCAGCGCCTTTTCCTCGTCCACCTCGGTCAGGATGAGAAGCGGTGTATCGGTATCATTACGAAACCTCATATCCACGGAAGGATTAAAGGCGGCAGCGTCAAGGCCCACCGGGGGCTCGTACCAGCTCACCCGGTAGCTGTGAGGATACCGTTCCAATATGGGATACCCGCCCCAAAAGGCGGCCCGAAAACAGGTGGTGCTGACCTGACAGACCCCGCCCCCGGGCCCCAATACCGTACGATCGCCATAGATGACCCACGATTGACTGTAGCCGTTGGCCACGGTGACCGGCCCCAGATGGTCCAGAAAGGAGAACGAGGCCTGCGCGGGCACCGTCACCCCGTAAAAGCGTGCCGAGGCCACTCGTATATTCTGCAGTCGCCCGGGCTCGGAGCCCGCAAAGCTGCTCTCCCCCTTGCTGATTAATTCCAGGGGAAGGAGCTCTTCAAGGTCCTCCCTGACAACCCGGGGGCGAATCACACGCACCGGCAAGGTTATCTCGCGCCGGGCGGATAGACAGGCCTCAGCAACCAGCTTCTGCGCCGCTTCCAGGTCCAGCGCATAGCCGTTTTGTGGGGGAACAAGGGTTGTGAGCCCCTGATTCTGTGGATCATAGTCGTAGCGCCCCTCACGCGGAGAACGGGCAATGTCATCGGCGATGCGACGAAGCAATGCCCCTATCTCCTCTCCATCCACCGCCACCTGAACCGACAGGCTCCCCCCTGTGGGAGCGACATGGGATGTCAGCCACGAGGCCAACACGGCACGATCCACGGCCCAGCGCCTGTGCACAGGATAGGTCGTCTCTTCCTCCGAAAGCTCGGGAAACGCAAAGTGCAAAACTAGAGGGCTGCTGAGAAGTGTCCCCACCTTTTCTTCCGCTCCCTCAACCTCCGTCAGGGGAGGGACGATCTCTTGAAAGGCCAACGGCACGCGGACGGGCTCCATGATGATGTCGCCCGCCGGAAGCCCCTGATCGCGGAACGGATTGATCACAGACGCCCCCTGCTTCCATGAGGAGCCCCCCATGGTCCCCTGGACCGACGCCTCGATGCGCTGTCGCGTGGTCTCGATGTCCAGCTCGCGTCCCGTCTCTGGCGCGTCCGTGCGCGCCTGAAGGCCAGCGACGCGAAGACGGGCCTGCTGTACAGGATGCCCCCCCTGCTTGGCGATCTGACGCAGGGCCACCAGAGCGGGCCCCGCCTCCACATGGTAAGCGGGGACCACACGGTAGCCCTCCCAGAAAAGCCTCAGACGCGTCCTCATGTCCTCATGGAAGACACCCTCTCGTCCCAACCGCCACGCCTCGTCCACGGCCGCCGCCAGATCCCGGTATCCCCCCAGATGACGACTGGAAAGGGTCCATTCTCGATCTCCAGCATACAGACAGATATAGGGGGAATCCTCATTCAGTCGTCCCTCCAGGAGCTCCATCGCCTCCTCGGGCAAAAGGCCGCCGACATCCACCCCCTGAATGCTCACCCCCTCATAGATGCGCTCGCTGTACCGGGCACCGTACCACAGAAAAAGAAGACCGCCAACGGACAGCACCATAAAGAAACCGAACCAGATGATAAACAGACCCCTGACAAGATATCCACGCCAGTGGCGTCTCGCTTCTCTCCCCACGCGATTCCCTTCATCCGCTTTCATCGTCGAGTGAACGTATTCTAGTCGCCGAGTTCATACCCCGTCAAACCAGAGGTGGAGAGTAAGAGGAGCCGCCCCCTGAAACACGCCGTCGACCTTGATTGACAGATCATCCCCCTTCTGCTATACTTTATTTCCTAAGGGGCACGTCATTCTGGAGGGATGGCAGAGTGGACGATTGCGGCGGTCTTGAAAACCGTTGATCGAAAGATCCGGGGGTTCGAATCCCTCTCCCTCCGCTTCAGTGGATGTTGTCGCTTTTTTACGGGGAGGTGCCAGAGTGGACGAACGGGGCCGCCTGCTAAGCGGTTGTAGGGGTTATACTCTACCCAGGGTTCGAATCCCTGCCTCCCCGCCTTGGTTTATGAAGGAATTTGTTTGCCGGTGAACCGTGTGCTAGAATGGGTGCGCGGTTACAGGAATATGCGCCCGTACCTCAATCGGATAGAGGAGCGGTCTACGAAACCGAAGGTTGGGCGTTCGAGTCGCCCCGGGCGCGCTAAGTAGAGGTACCACAAAGCAAACAGGGTGGTACCTCTTTACTTTCCCTTCATCCACATTGAAAGGGAAAGACAGGCAGAAAAGGGAGCTCACGTATGTTCAGCGATCTCTTCAACTTTGAGGGCGTCAACTGGTGGACGCTGTTGGGCGGGATGGGGCTCAACTTTATCATCACCATGATGGCTTCCATCGGCGGGGCCTATCTGGCGCAGAACGAGGGGACAGCAGAGTTCTATAGGAGTTTTGGCTCCCCCCTCATGATCCTCATCATCTTTGTCGGCTGTATTCTGGCCGGTTTTGTCACGGGCAAGATCGCCGATAGTTTGCCCCTCAAACACGCCTTCATCTCCAGTCTGGGTGCTGTGGCCCCCTTTCTTTTTCTCGCCATCACCACCTTCAATCCCATCGCTTTTATGATGGCCGCCGTGGCCGTGGCGGGCAACCTCAACGGCGGGAGACTGGCTATTCCACGGCCTCGACACGCCCCCCCTCCCAACAGGGAGTAGAGGCCATCTGCTTCCATCCCATTTTCAGCCGACACAATAGTGGAGAGAAAGGAGCATCGGCATGAGAATACGTATAACGAACAAGAATTTTGAGGTCAACGAGGGACTGGAGTCCTATATTGCACAAAAGGTGAGCAAGCTGCAGCGCTTTCTTTCCAATCTCGACCAAGTGCGGGTCGACCTCGCTTTCGAACAGACCAAAGACGTCAGCGACCGCAATATCGCCCAGATTACCGCATGGAACAACGACGGCGTCATCCTCAGAGCAGAAGAGCGGACGTCCGATATGCGCTCTTCCATCACCTCCGCCGTCGAAAAGCTGGAACGCCGCATAAAGAAATACAAGGGTAAGCACTGGTACTCCAACCAGAAGCAGAGAGCCCAGGCGTCCGCCGCCATGCTCGAAGAGGAAGAGGAGGCCGAGGAACCAGTAGTTCGCGTCAAGAGGTTCCACACGCGCCCCATGGACGCGCGGGAGGCCATCGATCAGATGGAGCTTTTGGGTCACGACTTTTTTATCTTTTATAATATCGATACCGAGGGGTTCAGCGTGGTCTATCGCCGCCGCACAGAGGGCTATGGCCTGTTGATACCAGAGTTGGACTAGTACTGATGAATGATATGTGAGATCGTCCAAAGGGGGGGAGGCGTTCCTCCCCCTTTTTTCTTGCTTTCCCAGGAACGGGCGGCCGGTGAGTGAGCCGTCCCATCGCCAAGCACGCTGCCTCCCGCATGTTTTAACGAGGAACGTAACCCCCCATACGGATCAGGGTTATGATGGCTAAAGGGTAGACCAGGGAGTGGAGAATATGGTGGATCGTCGTTCCCCGCGCAGGGAACGTTGGGGCTGGTACCTCTATGATTTCGGCAATTCGGCCTATGCGGCAGTCGTGCTGCTGGCCGTTTACTCGGCTTACTTCAAGGGGCAGGTCGTTGGCGGCCCAGAGGGCTCGCGCCTATGGGGCCTGTCCGTGGGTGTCGCCATGTTTGTGGTGGCCATCACCTCGCCGGTGTTGGGAGCTATCGCTGATTTTTCCGGGGCCAAGAAGCGCTTTCTCTTTTTCTTCACCGCGCTGGCGGTGACTTTTTGTGCCCTGCTGTTCTTCGTCCAGGAGGGCGACTGGTTCATCGGGATGCTCTTCTTCATCCTGGCCGAGATCGGTTATCGCAGCGCACAGGTCTTCTATAACGCCCTGCTCCCAGATGTCACTGGACCAGAGGATATGGGCCGTGTCTCGGGCAACGGCTGGGCCATCGGATCCATGGGCGGCATTCTCTGCCTCCTGATCGTGCTGATTCCCATCGTGCTCACCGGCAGCGACCCGCTGGTCGTGCGGCTCTCCCTTGCCTTCACCGCCCTCTTCTTTGCCGCATTCGCCCTGCCAGCCCTGTTCTGGGTGCAGGAGCGTACCGACCCCCAACCACTTCCCAGCGGTAAGAATTATCTCTCCATCGCGTTCCAGCGCCTGACAGAAACGGCCAGGACTATTAAAAAGTTCAAAGAGTTTGTCAAATTCATCATCGCCTTTCAGGTCTACAAGCACGGCGTGTATATCGTGCTGAACTTTGCGGCCATTCTGGGTGCGGTCTTTTTCGGCATGGAACAGCAGGAACTGATCGTCTTTATGATCATCGTACAGGTGGCGAGCGTCGCCGGAGCCTACCTCTTTGGGCTGCTGGCCGACGCCTTTGGTGCAAAAAAAGCCCTCATCATCTCGCTGGTGTTGATGATCCTGCCCGTGACTTGGCTCTACTTCAGCCGATCTCGCCTCGAGTTCTACGTCATTGGCGCAGCGGCTGGCTTCTCGCTAACCGGCATCCAGTCTGTCAGCCGCACCGCGGTGGGCATCTTCACTCCGCCCGACAAAAGTGCCGAGTTCTACGGCTTCTTTGCCATGACGGGACGCACGTCGTCTTTCATCGGTCCGGCGCTTTTTGGCCTGTTGGTGGGATGGACGACCGAATGGTACGAGAACGTCCACCGTATGGGGCCCATCCTTGCAGAGGAGGCCGGCCACCGCCTGGCCCTCATGTCTGTCGTGGCTTTCCTGACCATAGGCCTTTTGCTACTCTTGCTGGTCGATGAGGAAAAAGGCCGCCAGGCGGTCGCTGAAAGAAGAGAACGGGAAACGGTGGTTGAACAAGACTGAGGCAGCGGCCAGTTGAGAGGAAAGCCATACAGGCCGCCAGAACAAGCGTCCACATAGAACCTGCAGCGAACAGGATATAGTCGTGCCTGGAGCCAATTTGAAGAAGGAGATCGAGGCCCTTGAATGACCTGACCATCGCCGAACGCATCACATATCCACGCCGACGCACACTGCGCACCATACTTCGGCGGATGACCGCGGTGGCTTTCGATCTTCTCGGCGATTTCCAGGTCGTTGGCCAGGAGCATCTTCCGCAAGAGGGCCCCCTAATCGTGGTGGCCAACCATTTCAGTTTCATCGATCCCGCCGTCATGGTGCGGGCCATACCCCATCCTCTAGAGTTCGTGGGCGGAACGCGCATGCCCAATGCCCCCGCTACGGTAACCTGGCTTCCCAAAATATGGGGCTATCTGCCCGTGCATCGTGGGGGTGTCTCCCGCAACGCCATTCGCGCCTCGGAGGCGGTCCTGGAACAGGGGGGCTTTTTAGGCATCTTCCCCGAAGCCGGCAGCTGGGCCGCTGTGCTGCGCCCTCCCCGTCCGGGGACGGCTTTCCTGGCCACACGGACAAAAGCCCGCATCCTCCCACTCGGCATCCATGGATCGGCCGACTTTTTTCCCCGCCTCCGCAAGCTGCGCGGCGCCCGCGTGACCGTGCGCATCGGCGAGCCCTTTGGTCCCTTTGAGGCCCAGGGCCGGGGCAGGGCCCGACGGGAAAAACTCGA
This sequence comes from uncultured Anaerolineales bacterium, assembly GCA_964567975.1. Lineage (GTDB taxonomy): Bacteria > Chloroflexota > Anaerolineae > UBA1429 > UBA1429 > JAWLEV01. The sequence continues at coordinate 6,080 of CAZMOW010000079.1, forward strand.
CGAGATCGGGGATCAGATCATGCGCAGGATCGCCGACCTGCTGCCCCGAGACAAGAGGGGCTGCTATTCCAGGGACCCCGCCATACGTGCCGCCGCCCAAAAGGTGGCTGCCTATCCCTGGGGCGACCAGCACCCGGGATGATCGCCCGTCACACTCCGACACGGACGACGCCCCTGACAGATACATCAAGTCTGTTAGAATCATCGGCCCTGTCAGAAAGAAGAGTCTGACAGGGCACAAGCAAGTACACCCATGGGCGCTCCCCAGGCGCGTCGACGCAGGTCGACGCCCGGCGCGGAGCGCCTTAGCGCTGGGCTTTAGGCCGAGCATGCCAAGTTCGTTCCCCATTTTTCGCTGTCCGAAGCCGGCTTGAGAGCCCTATCGGCTCAACCACCTGCGCGCACGGGGAATGGTGACGCATCTACAATACTTGCGCACCCCCCGCATGCCCCGCTTGGTAAAGGTATCCCTCTTTGATATAATGACCCTGGTTTCGAGTTCGATCTGACAGTGTCGGGGGAACGCCCGTGATCGACGCGGGCCGTTTTCGGACCCCCTGTCCGTTACCAGAAACACAAAGGCGGGCAACTGTTGCCCATCCATGAAAAAGCTCCATCTGCAAAGGATTGCGCGTGGCCTTTCATCCTTTTTCCCTAGACCGCACAGCCGCCGAGATTTCCAGGGCGCGGCACATCGCCCAGGTGCTGATACGCAATGGGCTCGGCTTTCTCGCAGAGAGGGCGGGCCTGACGCGCTTTTTATCACGTCGGTGGACCTGGCAGGTGGAGCGAGATACTCGGGCCGAAGAACTGACCATCCCCGAGCGGGTACGCCGCACGCTGGAAGAGCTCGGGCCCACCTACATAAAACTTGGCCAACTCCTCAGCACCCGCCCCGACCTTTTGCCGCCCCAGTATATCGTAGAGTTGGGCAAGCTGTTGGACGCTGCCCCTCCGGTACCCGTGGATGAGATCTCCCAGACGGTGGAGGACGAACTGGGGGCTTTGACGGATGAGCTCTATCAGCACTTTGAGGCCAAGCCCATCGCCTCGGCCTCCATAGGCCAGGTGCACAGGGCGACCCTACATGACGGCACAGAAGTGGCGGTCAAGGTACAGCGTCCGGGCGTCGAGCGCACCATAGAGGCCGATCTGGACCTCCTCCTCGCCCAGGCGCGCTTTGTGGAATCCCGCTCGGAGACCCTGAGACAGTATGGCCTGGTGGACATAGTCCAAGAATTCGCTCAGAGCCTGCGTGACGAGATCGACTATACCATCGAGGGCCGCCACGCCGAGAGGCTGCACGATCTGCTGGCGGAGGAGAGCGTCCTCATCCCTGGCGTGTACTGGGATCTGACCACGAGCCGGGTCATCACCCTCGACTATCTGGAGGGAATCAAGCTCACGCAGATACAAAAACTGGCCCATGTGGGATACGATCTTCACGCCGTCGCTGTACAGATCACGCAGCTGTACCTGCAACAGGTCTTTGTTCACGGCATCTTTCACGCGGACCCTCACCCCGCCAACATCCTCGTCTGCGACGGGCAGATAGGCCTCGTCGATTTCGGCGTGCTCGGCTACCTGACGCCACAGATGAAGCGCGACCTGGGCGATCTCCTCTTTGCCGTGGTGCAAAAGGACGCCGATGAGGTGGTGCGCGTCATCACGCGCATCGGGGCCGTGGGCCCAGGCTCGGACCGCGACGCACTACGCCGGGACGTGAGAAGGCTTATCCTCCATTACTACAACGTATCCCTAAAGAGCGTCCCCATCGCCCAGTTTTTGAGAGATATGATGCGCATGACCTTTGAACATCATATTCGCCTTCCCCCCGATCTGGCCCTGCTGGTGCGCACCATCATCGTGCTGGAGGGCGTGACGCGAAATCTGGATTCCTCCTTTGTTCTGGCCAAGTATCTGGAGCCCTTTGTCAGCGAGCTGGTGAGGCAGCGCTTCTCCATCAGGCGCATCACGTTCAACGCGGCGACCAGCCTGCGCGACCTGGGAAGTGTCCTGCGCGTGTTGCCCGACCGCGTGGACAGCATCTCCGAACAATTGGACCAGGGAGAGATGACCGTGGGCATCCGCGTGCGCCAATTGACCGAGGCCATGCGCAAGCTGGACGCCATCGGCAACCGGCTCTCCTTCAGTGTCATCGTGGCGGCCCTCATCATAGGCTCCGCCCTGATCCTGCTGGGCGGGAAAGAGGCCACCATCTTTTTCATTCCTTTTACAGATATAACCTTACCCATCCCTCAGATCGGCTTTGTCCTGTCCGCTCTGTTGGGAACGTGGCTGCTCTTCTCCATCGTGCGCTCCAGGGGCCTCTGACAGGTCTCGCAATGCACAACCGGACAATCAGTATACCGAGTATATAGAAGAGGTAAATGATACGATGAAGGTCATGGTTACCGGTGGAGCCGGTTTCATCGGCTCACATGTGGTGGATGCCTGCCTGGCAGAGGGGCATCAGGTTTCCGTGGTGGACGACCTCTCCACGGGAAGACGAGAGAACGTCGATCCCAGAGCAACACTACACGTCGTCGACCTGTGCGACGCGGAGGCGATGAGGGAGGTCTTTGAGCAGGAACGCCCGGAGCGCATCTGCCACCTGGCGGCCAAGGCCAACGTGCGCGAGTCGATGCAGCGCCCTATCCTGTATACACAGGTCAACGAGATCGGCTCTTTGATCCTTTTGGAACTGGCCAGGGAATATGACTGCGCCAAGATCGTCTACGCCTCCACAGGAGGGGCCGTGTATGGCGAGCCCGAGTACCTCCCCGTCGACGAGAAACATCCCATCAAGCCCATCAGTCCCTATGGCGCCACCAAACACCAGGTGGAGCATTTTCTCTACATATACGGCGTGAACTATGATCTGGACTATATGGTGCTGCGCTTTCCCAACGTCTACGGGCCGCGCCAGGATCCCAACGGGGAGGCCGGCGTCATCGCCATCTGGACGGCCGAGATGCTCGACGGGGGCGAGCCCGTCATCTATGGCTCCGGCGAGCAGGAGCGCGATTTCGTCTATGTGGGCGAGATCGCCCGCGCCAACGTCCTGGCCCTGACCCGGGGCAGCGGCCAGATCCTAAACCTGGGCTCGGGCGTGGGCACCAGTATCAACTGCGTGTTCGACCATCTCCAAGAGATCACCGCCTTTCCCCAGGAGGGGGAGCACGGCCCGGCCCAGCCGGGCGACGTGTTCCGCACCTACCTCGACGCCGAAAAGGCGCAGGAGGTCCTGGCATGGCAGAATGAGGTCGGCCTCAGGGAGGGCCTGAAGCGCACCGTGGCCTATTTCAGAGAGCAGCGGGAACAAGGGGTGCAGGATTGATCCGAGCATGAGGAACTAAACTTCTCTGGATATGAATCTTGGCGCCCAGAGCTGAACCCGCTGGGCTCAGAATGCTCAAGGAGCCTCGAAGAGGCTTTGTAACATGAGCCTGTGGGCTTTAGCCCCAGGCCGGAGCTTGGAAAGCTACGTACGCATCACCACAATTCACCCACGTCAAGACCCATGTCACACGATCCCAAGAGCACCCCATCTACTGAAAGCGAGCCAGGAGGCAAGACCATGGACGACGCCGCGCCCTCTGCCGAGGAACTCCTTTCGCGCCTCGTCGCCTCGGCAAGGACCCGCGAGGGCGGACGACTCGTGCACCTGGAGCGCTATCCCCCGCGACAGCCCCGATACGCCACGCCCTCATCCCCCCTGCCAAAAGCTCTACAGCGCGCCCTCGACGTCCTGGGCATCTCCCAGCTCTACACCCACCAGGTCGAATCTCTGGAGCGCGCGCGCCGGGGCCAGGACGTAGTGGTCGTCACGGCCACCTCCAGCGGCAAAACCCTCTGCTACAACCTCCCCGTCCTGGAAGCCCTGCTTCGGGATCGCTCCGCCAGCGCTCTCTACATCTATCCCACCAACGCCCTGGTCAACGACCAGCTCAGGACCCTGTTCAAGATGAACCTGACCCTGGGACAACAGGCCCTGGGCATCGCCAAATACACCGGCGCCGTGGACACGGCCAGGCGAAAAAGCATACGCGCCCGCGAGCCCCACATCGTGCTCACCAACCCCGAGATGGTGCATCTCAGCTTTCTCCTGTGGCATCGTAAATGGGAAGCACTGTGGAGCAACCTGCGCTTCATCGTCGTCGACGAGGTGCACACCTACCGGGGCATATTCGGCTCCAACATGGCCCACCTCTTCCGGCGCATGCTACGCATGGCCGCCCACTATGGATCGTCGCCCCAGTTCATCTGTTGCTCCGCCACCATGGCCAATCCCCAGGAACTGACAGAGACCCTGACGGGACGCCCCTTCTCCGTCGTCGACGACGATGGCGCGGGAAGCGGCCGCCGCTATTTCGCCCTCTGGAACCCCGGGACCACTGACGACGATTCCAACGTCCACCGCTCCTACACCGAGGAGACCGTCGACCTCCTCCTGCACTGCCTGCGGGCCAACTATAACACCATCGTCTTTGCCCGCGCCCGCCAGCTCACGGAACGCATGCTGCGGCAGAGCCGCGAGCGGGCCCGGGCCCAGGGCCACGGGGACGCCCTGCCCCCCATCGCCTCCTACCGCGCGGGCTATTTGGCCCAGGAGCGGGAAAGCATCGAGAACGACCTCAAGACGGGGGAGCTGCGGGGTGTCATCACCACCAACGCCCTGGAGATGGGCATCGACATCGGCGAGCTGGACGCCGCCATCATCAGCGGCTACCCGGGTACCATTATGTCGACCTGGCAGCAGGCGGGGCGCGCGGGACGGCGGGGTCGGGACGCCCTGGTCCTTTTGGTGACCTCACAGAACCCCCTGGATCAGTACTATGTGAAGCATCCCGGGGACTTTTTTGCCCAGCCCCACGAGCGGGCCATCGTCAACGTGGACAACCAGTACATACGCCTCAAGCACCTCCTCTGCTCCATCGCCGAGCTGCCCATGGATGCGGCGGAACTGGCCCGCCTGCCCGGGGAGACGCGGGAGGCCATCCAAGGCCTGCAGGAGCGGAAACTGCTGGAGGCCCGGAACGGCGGCGAGAGGGTGATCTATCCCGAGGACCAGCCCACTCCCCACATGGAGGTCGGCCTGCGCTCGGCGGGGGGCGAGGTCTATCGCATCCTGG
>CAZMOW010000080.1:0-11201 GCA_964567975.1 uncultured Anaerolineales bacterium
CTATATCAGCGAGGAGCGTACCCGGCAGCTGGATTTTGTATGTCGCGGGAGACTGTACGATCATCTCTGTAAAACCGATGATCATATTCAGCGGCGTGCGCAGTTCATGGCTCACATTGGCCACGAATTCCTCCTTGGCCCGGCGGGCGTCCTGTGCCTGCCCGCGTAGATACTCGAGCCGTTCGGCCAGGCGTGCCAATTCCACGTTGGCTTGCACCAAATCCTCCTGGGTCTCCTTTAGTTTCAACCGTTGGTCCCGAGCGTCTTCCAAAAGGGTTCGCGTATTCGTATAGTTTATCAGCGACTGGGTGGCCGCATGGGTAGCAGATTGGAAGATGGCCCAGATAAAGCCGTGGGTTGTCCAGACGACGGCGAGGGACACCGTTCGGGGGATGATGTTATCCACCTTTAACAGAGGACCGCCCCACATGAGCATAATACTGACGAGAACTGCTGCGCCGAAACCATACCGCATACCAAGAAGAAGGGCTGCCAATCCCACGGGAACGGCCAGCAAACAGAGCGCAGCTTCACTCTGTAACCAACGGGGCGCCACAAGACCGAAAGCGAGATAGCCGAGGGTAAAGGCCCAATCAGCCTCTCGTCCCCAGCCCCGCATGGCTAATCCACCGATCAGCATGAAGACGCTTAGAAATGCTACAAAGGTACTCCCAGAATCCCCTAAATGATGCGTCTCAACCAAGCGCTGCAGAATGACGGCATATGCGATTGAGCCAGCTAGCGTCATGGTGCAGACTCTATTTCGAACGTTAGACAGGATCTCTTCTGAAGCCTGCAAGTCAGATAAAGGTTCGGCCATTGGTTTGCTCCGATATCACAGTGATGGGGATGCGAAAAAGAGTCCCCTGAAAGAATCGCACCCTGCTATGGGGCAGTGCTCACCCCCCGCCCCCCCCTCATAACCGACGCACGAAACGATAGAGGCGCTCCAGGGCCTCCTCGAGGACGCCCGCCGGCACGGTATAGGCGATGCGCACGTGCCCCTCGCCCGACTCACCAAAGGCCTCGCCGGGCACCACGGCCACCTTTTCCTCCCGCAAGAGCCGCTCGGAAAACTCAGCTGAGGTCAATCCCGTCTGCGCTACGGAGGGAAAAGCGTACATGGCCCCGCGCGGCTCGACGCATGGCAGGCCGATATCGTCCAGAGCCTGCACCACGATATCCCGCCTCTGCGAGAACTCTTGGATGATCCGTTCGGAACAGTCCTCAGGATGGCGGAGCGCCTCCAGGGCACCGGCCTGGGCCAGGGTGGGCGCCGACATGATGATGTACTGATGCACCTTGTGCATGGCCTGAACGATATCCTGAGGCCCACAGGCGTACCCGATGCGCCATCCCGTCATGGCATAGCACTTGCTAAAACCTCCCAACAGGACGGTGCGCCCCTGCATATCCGGCAGCGCGGCAAAGCAAACATGATCCACTCCATAGACAAAGCGATCATAAATCTCGTCCGAAAGCACGACCAGATCGTGTTCTCGGGCAAAGCGGGCCACGTCGCGGAGGCGTTCCCGCGACATGACGGCGCCGGTGGGATTGTTGGGATAGCTCAACAGCAAGGCCTTGGTCCGCGCACCCACCACGCCCCCGAGTGCCTCGCGGGTCACCTGAAATCCGTCCCCCACTCTCGTGGGCACCGACTGCACCACGCCATCGGCCAAGCGTACACAGGGAGCATAGGCCACGAAACAGGGTTCGGGCAGCAGCACGCCGTCGCCCGCATCGACGAGGGAGAGGAGGGCGGCATGGAGGGCCTCTGAGACGCCCACGGTGACCAGGATCTCGGTCTCCGGATCATAGTGTACATTGTAGCGCGCCGCGAGGTCGGCGGCGATGGACTGGCGAAGCTCGCGCATCCCCGCGTTCGACGTATATCCCGTCTGCCCTCGACGGATGGCATCGATACCCGCCTGGGCGATGGGCTCCGGTGTATGCAGGTCCGGTTCCCCGATCCCCAGAGAGAGGACATCATCCATGGTGGCCAGGATATCAAAGAATTCGAGCAAACCAGAGGGGGGAATGGAACGAAGGCGCTGTGCGATACGCTCAGACATGGAAAAATCTCCCCAGCGATCTTTGTGAAATATATGGAACGATCATGCCCCAACCCAATATGGTTGAAGGATGAACGAGTCAGATCCGCCCGTATGCGCGCGACATCGATGGAAGCAGCTTGACATTATTATACCCTCGAATGCGTTCCCACCGAAAAAAGGTCGCCAACATCAAAAGTCCGCGCAAAGGGGAATTGACGCTCCGAAATATGCTACCTACAATAGGGAACAGATCTTTAGAATGGAGGCGGGGAGATGAAGCTGGTCAGCACGCAAACGATGGGACGGATTGAGGAGGCAGCCAACGCCTCCGGCCTGGCATACGACACCATGATGGAGAACGCGGGCAAAGCCGCCGCCTTGGCGGCAAGGGAACTTTTTCCCAACCCTGTATCCCACATCCTCGTCCTGGTCGGGCCGGGCAACAATGGGGGGGATGGTCTGGTGGCTGCCCGCTATCTCCGGGCCTGGGGTCATCGCGTCACGGTCTATATCTGGAAAAGGGAGCGGGAGCAAGACCCCAATCTGCAAAAGGTCCAAAACCTACGCATCCCCATAATACGAGCAGAGCAGGACGCTGAATTCAAGACTCTCGACGCCCTCGTACAGGACGCCGATATGGTCCTCGACGCCCTGTTGGGCACTGGCGTGGACGGCAGCCTGCGAGGAGACCTCCCCACCCTCCTCTCTCACGTATCCGAGGGATTAAAACCCCACCAAAAAGAGAGGATGGTGCCCTCCTTCCATCTATTGACGCCTTGGGGCCCCTCCCTCGGGGGAAGGCCCTGGCACGAGGCCCCTTCCCCTCCCGGTCGTCCCCTCGTCGTGGCGGTGGACACGCCCTCCGGTCTGAATTGTGATACGGGTCAGGTGGACGAACACACCCTCCACGCCGATCTGACGGTCACCTTTGCCGCTCCTAAACCGGGGCTGTTCCTTTTCCCCGGCGCCGCTCGCGTGGGCGAACTGCTCGTGGCCGATATTGGCATCGACCCCAAATTCACCGCCGACGTGGCCCTATGCGTGGCCACGCCCCAGCGCGTGGGACAGAGCCTGCCAGAACGCCCCGCGAATGCCCACAAGGGGTCCTTTGGCAAGGCCCTGATCGTGGCGGGGTCGACCAACTATGTGGGGGCCCCCTGCCTGGCCGCCGAGGCGGCCTATCGTATGGGTGCCGGGCTGGTGACCCTGGCCGCGGCCAACGCCATCTACGACAGTGTCACGGCCAAGTTGACGGAGGCCACCTTTCTCGTGCTTCCCGACGATATGGGCGCCCTGACAGCAGCGGCCCTGCCCCTGATCGCCGAACAAGCAGAGGACTATGACGTGCTCCTCGTGGGGCCCGGGCTGGGAACGGACCAAAAGACCGGCGCATTCGTACAGGCCCTCTTAAGGGGGGAGACACAGGTACGGCGACCCTCGCTGGGATTCGAGGTCTCGGAACCCGAAGCGGAAACGACCTTTACCCCACCCCCGTTGGTCATCGACGCCGATGCGCTTAACCTCATGGCCGACAAGGGAGAATGGTGGAAGGGGCTCCCCGCGGGAAGTGTGATCACCCCCCATCCTGGCGAGATGGCACGCCTCCTCCATTGCGATATAGAGGATATCGTAGCGGACCGTATCGGCGTGGCAATGGAGACCGCGGAGAAGTGGGAATGCACGGTGGTTCTCAAAGGGGCCTATACCATCGTGGCCTCTCCTGCGGGAGAGGCCACGGTCATCCCCTTTGCCAATCCCGCCCTGGCCACAGCGGGGACGGGGGACGTATTGGCCGGCGCCATCGCCGGCTTGATGGCCCAGGGGCTACCGGGCTATGAGGCCGCCATGTGCGGCGCTTACCTACATGGCCTGGCGGCAGAAAAACAGCCCTACGGTAGAGGCGGTATGATGGCCGGGGATCTGCTCCCCAAACTGCCCGGGATCATGGAGCAACTGCGCGCCTTATAGATCAAAGGGACAAAGCGCGAAAACAACGCGCTTTGTCCCCCCATTGAAAATCCAAATACACAGGAATTCCCTGGACGCAAAAGGCAAGGCTTATCAAAGAAAGCTGGAAACTATATGGCTGGACGGAGCGACCACCTCCAAAGGCAAACCTTCGTTAGGCCTCGCCCTCTTGCGCTTCCAGGTCGATGCCCTCCTCTTCGAGCTCCTCGATCTCGTGCAAGAGTTCTTCCTTTTTGCGCTCGGCCGCCCTTTTCCCCTCTTCTATCGCCTCCTGAAAACGGGATTTCTGTCCTCTTACCGCACCCTCCCCCTTTTCCCGAAGCTCTCTGGCCCGCTCTTCGGCCTCGGAAGAGAGTTCCTCCGCACGCTGTCTCAACTCGATGCTCTTTTCACGGAGTTTTTCCCTCGTCTCCTCCCCGGGAGCAGGGGCAAATAGGAAAGCGAGAACCGCCCCCACAAACGTCCCAAGCAAAAAGCCCGCTACAAAATCTCCAGAACTTGAATTCCTTGCCATCGTTGCCTCCTCGTCTGTCTCAATCGCCATCCCTCCAAAGAGGGACTCCACCTTCGATTTGCTTCTTCATACCATCGAGCCGTTTGCTAATCAAACCATGATAGCGAAATTTGCCTCAAAGTATGTCCCCCCTCTCAGGTATCACGTTCTCCCGTCCCCTCGCTCCTCGCACCGGGAGAAGCGTCACTATCATCCTTTGCCTTGCGGCCAATGGCCAGCAGACTGCGCAGGGCCTGCCGCGTCCCCGCTGCATAGCTGCTTACCTTGACCACAGGCTCAACGATGGTACGGCTGACCAAACCCGCCGTGCCATGCACCGTCTTTGCGGTATCGTTGGCCGAATCCAGAATGGGCGCGATCTCCTCGCGCAACAGCTTCACAAGCCTGCGCAACTGGACCAGCATGACGGCCAGCAGGATACCAAGTACCAAAGATTCCAAGGCCAACAATAGAATGGCCACGTCCCGCACAGCCGCAAGCCAAGTCACAGCGCCTCCCCAGATGAGCGATATTCCCTACACTTGCCACACATTATATCATACTTTTAGCCATCGTGCAACGAACATGGCAAGCCAGCAGCTCAGCGTACCCTCTACGACATGTGCCTGTCCCACTAAAAGCCAGTGCAGACGAAATAGGTCCGCCATCGCCTGTCCCACTGCAAAGCCCACCAAGCCAATGAACCAATACAGAATCAAATCGATCAGATCCCTGCCAAACAGCAGATGAAATATGGCCGCCCAAAAGGTAGCCAGGGCGGAAGCGAACAGGAACAACGGCGAGGAGAACATGGGCCAACTCCCTACTCTTTTGTATGGGATTCTTTTAGAACGCGACAGATGATGCCGCCCCCCAGGACGCGATCTCCATCGTATAATACCACAGCTTGGCCCGGCGTGATATCCCGAAGGGGATCTCGAAAGACGATGCGGGCACCCCTCTCAGAGCAACTCCAGACCCGTGCGGGGGTCGGGCGGGCGCGATAGCGAATTTGGGCCTGCATACGCCGGCCAGGTGCCAGGGGCACACCGGAGACGTAGGACATCTCCTCGACAAGACACGCCCTCTGTCCCAGCTCCTCTGCAAAGCCTACGATGAGGGCGTTGCGCTCCACATCCCACTCCAGGACATAGAGGGGGCGCGATGCAGAGATGCCCAGGCCCCCTCTCTGCCCCACCGTATAAAAGGGCAATCCCTTGTGACGTCCCAAAAGGTTCCCCTCCTGATCGTAGATGGGACCGGGTTCCACTGTCTGGGGGGCCCGTTCAGTGAGAAAGCGCCGATAATCGCCGTCGTGTATGAAACAGATATCCTGACTCTCTGGCCGCCCCGCTACGGGGAGATGGCGCTCCCGCGCAAAGGCATACACCCTCTCCTTGCTCCATGTGCCGAGGGGGAACAGGATATGATTAAGCTCTTTCTGGCCCAACATGTAGAGAAAGTAGGATTGATCCTTCTCCTCGTCCATGCCCCGCAGCAACCGGTAGCGCCCTTTTTCCTCGCGGCGGCGGACGTAATGGCCCGTGGCCATCAGGTCCGCCCCCCATTCGCGCACGTGATCCAACAGGGCTCCAAACTTTATGAAGCGGTTACATTGTACACAGGGATTCGGCGTGCGCCCCTCCGCATACGCCCGCACAAAATACTCCACCACGCGATGGTAAAACGACTTCCGCAGATCCACCACCCTGTGCTCGATGCCCAACTGCTCGCAGACGGCACGCGCGCCGGACACCGCATCGTACATCGCCTGACCATCGGCGGCCTCCCGCCACAGCCGCATGGTCACCCCCTGTACGCAATAGCCGCGCTCTACGAGAAGCGCGGCTGTGACAGAGCTATCGACGCCACCACTCATGGCGACAAAGACGCCTCCCTGGAAGGAGCCCCTATCCACCCCTGTCCCCCGACGATAATCTATAGTTTGGCCTCCGAATGGGCCTCCGCCTGTTTCTCCTGATAGTCCTGCAGGGCCTTGTGCAGGGCGCTCGCGGCCAGAATAGAGCAATGGCGCTTGGTATCCGGTAACCCCCCCAGGGCCTCCACGATCTCTTCGTCGGTCATCTTCTCGGCCTCTTTCAGGGGCTTTCCCTTGATCATCTCCGAGGCGATGGAACTGGACGCGATGGCAGCGGCACAGCCAAAGGTGCGATACTTGATATCCGAGATCCTGCCATCCTTGACCTTAATATAGATCTCCATCAGGTCGCCACAGGCGGAACTCTCCACCTTGGCATAGCCATCCGGATCCTCCATGGTGCCCACGTTGCGTGGGTTGGAAAAATGTTCAAAAACGACGTCCGTATACATCGGACCTCCTGAAACGGTTTTCTCAGAAAAATGGACTATAAATGGCTAATCGTAGAACGGCGAGAGCTCTCGCAGGTTCTTCACGATGTCGGGCAAAACGGACAGCAGATGATCCACGTCCTCCTCCGTATTCTCGCGGCCCAGGGAGAGACGCAGGCTGCTCTGCGCCAGACGATCCTTAATCCCCATAGCCGAAAGTACGAACGAGGGCCCCTCTTCCTCCGAGGTGCATGCCGATCCCGTGCTCGCCGCCACCCCGGCACGATCCAGATGCACGACGATGGACTCTCCCTCCACGCCCGCGAAGACAAAACTGGCATTGTTGGCCAGCCGCCGCGTGGGATGCCCTGTCAGGCGGGCATCGGGGACACTATCCAATACCCCCGCTATGAGACGATCGCGCAGCGACGTCAGGCGCGCGACAGTATCCTCCATATCCTCATAAGCCAGCTCCAGGGCCCTGGCCAGGCCCACAATATAGGGCACGTTTTCGGTGCCCGCCCGGCGCCCCTGCTCGTGCGCCCCTCCCGTCTGCATGGGGAGCATCTCCGTGCCCTCCCGAACGTAGAGGACGCCCACCCCCTTGGGGGCATAGAACTTGTGGCCCGAGAGGGAGAGCAGATCGACGCCCAACGCTTCCACGTCGAGGCGCAGATAACCGGTCGCCTGCACGGCGTCCGTGTGAAAGGGAATGCCTCTTCCCTGAGCGATCTCGCCGATCTCGGCAAGGGGCTCGATGGTACCCATCTCGTTATTGGCATACATGACGGAAATGAGACCGGTATCCTCGGCGATGGCGCGTTCGACATCCTCGGGATCGACGACGCCATGCTCATCCACGGGCAGATAAGTTATGGAGAAACCGAATGCCTCTGCCAACTGCCGGCAGGTATGGCCCACGGCATGATGTTCGATGGGTGTGGTGATGATGTGTTTCCCAGGATGCCCATGCCCAACGCCCCGCAAAGCCAGATTGTCGCTTTCGGTACCGCAACTGGTAAAGATGATCTCCGCAGGTTTGGCGTTCAGTACCCCCGCCACCCGCGCCCGCGCCGACTCGACGGCCCCGCGCGCCTCTGTACCGAGCTGGTGAACGCTGGACGCATTGCCATACTTTTCACTGAAATAGGGGATCATGGCCTCGACAACGCGAGGATCCACCGCAGTCGTAGCCGCATGATCCATGTAAATAAAAGGCGATTCAGAAGGCATATCCATTCTCCATCACTGTCAACTCTCCTCACTCAACACGCGGAACCGCGTTCTCACTGCAAGAGATCGGCCAGGGACATACTATCAAGGGTCTCTTCCAGGCGCCTGGTGACCGTCTGCCACACGCTGCGCGCCGCACAATCCGACACATTCGCGCACGTGGCCCCCTCATCGTCCGTACACTCTAGCGGGACGAGAGATCCCTCGACGGCCCGAAAGACATCCCCCACACTTATTTCGAAGGGGGCTCGGCTGAGCATATATCCGCCATGGGCACCTCGCACGCTTTCCAGCAGTCCAGCGCGTCGCAAGGATACGGCGATACGCCCCAGATAGGGCAGCGGCAACCCCTGTGCTTCGGCCACCTCGCGCAACGCCGTGGGGCCCTGCCCATGGCGACGTGCCAACTCTTCCATGGCCCGTAAACTGGTGCGTTCTCTGGCAGATGCTTTCATACCCGACTAATCCTTACCCAAATGTAAAGTTTAGTCTAGCATGATCGCCCAACCGTGTCAAAAGACCATCAACGAAGGAGGAAAGGGAAAAGGGGGATTATGCGAGCTGAAGTTCGGGCCACAAGGTGAGGTGCTCCTCATAGGCCTCGGCGATGAGTTCCCGCTTGCGGATATCGTAGGGCTGAATCTTGACCGTCATATTCTCGATGCGCTGCACGATCTCGGCGGAATCATAGTCCAGCGTCAGGGTGGGCAAATCCTTTTTTACAATGAGTTCACGGATGCGATCCGCCAACCCTCCCACATGCTTGCAGGAAAGGATTACGCCCGACAGGCCCTCGCCATGCCGGCGCACCAGGCGCTCGTGGTGGAGGAACGTGGCCAGTATGGCGTCGTTGGCGTTCACCCCGATGACGGCGACGTCATGAGGATTCAGGAGTGGCTCGTAGCCAAAGTCCAGACTGATGACGCGCACATCCCGGATCAGCCGCACGCCCGCCACATCGAGATCCTCTGGGGTCACGATCTCCATCCCGCTGTCGGGCCGCCCCGAGAATTCTTCTGCGATGAGACGCATGGTGGGGAAGCGCAGCTCCGGAATGGAGGGGATAAAGCCCAGGATGGGAGGTACGGGCTGTCCGACAAGTTTGTCGCCATACAGGGGCACAAATACGTGATCGTAGTAACTCTCAAGATAGTGCACGATCTTGTCCATCTTGGAGATATAGATGCCATTGACGACGAGGCCGTCCACCCGCACGTCCAGATGGTCCAGGGCCATAAGATAGGGGAAGACCTGGTCCAGGGTGCTGCCGATGCCCCCCTGGGTCACCATGATAACAAAGAGGGGCACCCCCATATCGCGCAGCGTATTGATGACGTCGGCATTGGAGATACCGGCCACCGAGCCCACGCCGGGCTGCCCCGTCCCCTCGATGAGCACGACGCGCTTGTCGGCACAGATGCGCTCGTAGGAGGTACAGATGCGCTTCAAAAAAGTCCTTCTTGCAACCAACGGTTCGCCATTCGCCGCCTCGTCGATGTAGGAAGCGGTGACCCCTCCGCGCAATACCACCGGACTTATGTATTCGTAGCCAGCGTGTTGAATGCCCATCAGCGAGGTGATCAGAACAGCATCCTTGTCAACCTCTATGGGTTCTCCGCTGCTATCGGTAACCCGGCGCGTCTGCTGGCCGACGGGCTTCATATATCCGATCTGCTCGGACACATAGCCATGCTCATCGGAAAAAAGTTTGCTTATGATGCCCATACAGGTAACCGTCTTGCCGATATTGCGCGCGGTCCCCAGGACAAAAATCGTCGGCGGATACGTCGTGCTCGCCACAGCCGCCACCTCCCATGTATCTGCCCTACCTTGCACCACAGAGTATAGTCCATGTCGCGCCTGGATCAAAGTCAATCATCCAACGGTCCAACTTTGACGAGATAGGACTATCGCGGCAAAATGGGTGCATTGCGAAGGATGAAAGTTAAGAAATATCCATCAGGTCTAGATTTTACTTTTCAGCAGATTAAGGAGCAGGATATGTCTCTACTATCAAAAACGGCCCCCGGGCGATCAGATTGGGTTACCACCTGTTTACTGTTATGGATACTGTTGTCAACCATCGCCTGCAATGGCGGCCAGAGCACCCTACCGCCAACGGCCGAACCCACCATGAGCGCCGAGAATCCCAGATCGCAGGCGACATCGACGCCTACACTCACCACGTCTCCCACATCCAGCGCCACCCCCACCTCAACGCCGACACACACACCGACGGCCACACCCCTGCATCCCCTGGCCATCGAGACGATGCGACGGCGATCCTATCCCGGCAGCGATCTGGTTATCGAGGAAACCCTGTCCCCCGAATCCAACTATGAGCGGTACGTCGTGTCCTATCAGTCCGAAGGGCTCAAGATCTATGCCATGCTGACGGTACCTCAGGGAGAGAAACCCGAGAACGGCTGGCCCTTTATCGTCTTCAACCACGGATACATCCCCCCCGATCAATACCGCACCGCCGAGAGATATCTGGCCTATGTGCACGAATTCGCCAGCAAAGGATACATCGTCCTCGCCCCCGACTATCGCGGACACGGGAACTCGGAGGGCGAGCCGGCCGATGCCCACACGGCGGGAGACTATACGATCGACGTGCTCAACGCCATCGCCTCGCTGCAGCGTTATCCAGAGGCAGACCCCCAGCGGGTTGGCGTGTGGGGACACTCTATGGGGGGAACCCTCACGTTACGGGCCATGGTGATAAGTGATCAGATCGATGCCGGCGTCATATGGGCCGGCGTAGTGGCACCCATCGAGGGCGTCTGGGAAAAACGCCCCCACTGGATCGCCGACGATCTGAGGGGCACCCCCGAGGCTGACAGAACGCCCGTGCCGCCCACGGGAGGCGTATTCGCCCACGGCATGTTCGACGAGAATCCCGAATTCTGGACTTCCGTCGACCCCACCTTTCACCTTGAGAAATTATCGGGCCCCTTGCAGCTTCATCACAGCACAGCGGACGACTCGGTGCCCGTCGAGTGGTCCGAGGATCTGTACGCACATCTGCAAGACGCCGGCCAGCCAGCGGAGATATACCTGTACGAGGGCGACAACCACAACCTCTCCAACAGTTTCGTGACCGCCATGGGGCGCTCCGTGCAGTTTTTCGACCAGCA
>CAZMOW010000081.1:0-11088 GCA_964567975.1 uncultured Anaerolineales bacterium
CTCAGGGCCCTGGTCGTGGAAAAGGTCCCTTTGCCCCACAGATGGCCCGCGTCGCGTATCTCCGCTTCGCCGTCGTGTGCCCACAGATACACGGGCTTTTCCGCCTTGCCCGTGACGATGACGCCGTCAAAGCCTGCGTACTTTAGTTCGGCGCCCCAGTGTCCCCCCATCCCCGAGCGCGAAAATACGGGGGGGCGTTGTTGCGGGGCGATGCCCGCCACCAACACCCTGCCGCCGCCCGAGGCCAGGGTGCCCGTCAGGGGGCCCACCATGATAAAGAGCATGTTCTCCGGCTCAAATGGACCTGTCCCCGGCTCCAGCTCGTCCCAGGCGATCTTGGCCGCGATGCCCATGCCACCGACAAATTTCGGCACATACTGGTTCGTGTCCAGGGTTGAGATGTCGTTTGTGGAGAGATCAACGCGCAGTATTTTTCCCGTCCAACCGTATAGCTGCGTCATACTATCTCCGTCTCTCCTCTGCGGGTACGAAGATCAGAGCATCGCCGGGGCAGACCTCCACGCAGATCGGTCCCTCGGGGCGGTCTTTGCAGAGGTCGCACTTGTAATAGATGCTTCTTCTTCCCTCTCCTTTTCTAGAAAAGATGACTTCTCTCTCCGGCGTCAGCGGGCAGGCCCTGGCGCAGGCACCGCAGCCGCGGCACTTTTCCGGGTCTATATAGCGCGCACCGCTCTCCTCGTCGATGGAGAATGCGGGATCATCCCACAGGTCCGCACAGGCATAGTAACAGGCGGGCCAATCGCACTGCTTGCAGACGCGCCCGTCGGGGAAACCGGGCACGAAATCGTCAAAGTCGATGCGAATTCTCGATAGCGCGGGATTGCACTCGCCCTCGTGATAGAGGGAGCAGGCCACCTCGCACTCCCTGCACGTCAGGCAGGCTTTTTCGTCGAACTCGATGACGCCCGATCGCTGCAGTTTGTGTGTGCTTTTGGTCTCCTGTTCGGATGGTGTGGCCAATTCTAGCCTCCTCTGCTATGAGCATCGGGGGATATCCCCCGATGCTCGGCATGTTACGTCTCGATTCATCTTCCTCATTATACTTGCCTTCTCGGACGCGTCCAAGAAAAAAGCGTTACGCCTTTTAGGCCTGCCGTTTGGTGAGCCAGTCCGGATCGGCGCAGAACTCGAAATCACATCCATCGGGAGCTTGGAGAACCTGATCGATCCACAGGGCCCTGTAGCCCTTGGTATAGGCCGGGGCCTCGGGCTCCCATTCCTCCAGGCGCCGCTGGATCTCTCGTTCCTCGACCTGCAGGTTGAGCACACCTTTCTTGGCGTCCAGCTCTATCACGTCGCCGTCCTCCACGATGGCCAGGGGGCCGCCGATGGCCGCCTCTGGGGCCACGTGCAGCACGATGGTGCCGTAGGAGGTGCCGCTCATGCGCGAGTCGGTGATGCGCACCATGTCGCGCACGCCCTGCCGCAGCAGGTGGCGGGGAAGTCCGGCCGGTCCCGTCTCGGGCATGCCCGGAGCCCCAATGGGTCCCATGCCACGGTTGATGATCACGTGATCGGGGGTGACATGGGCCAGATCCCTGTCGATATCCTCCTGGTTGCGGCTGGTCAGCACGGCGGCAGGGCCCGTATGCTTGATAAGCTCGGGCGAGGCCGCTGCCGTCTTGATGATGGCACCATCGGGGGCCAGGCTACCCCGCACGACGCGCAGGCCACCATCCGACGCTATGGGATCGGAGAGGGAATGGATGATATCCCGGTCCTTGATCTCCACATCCCTCAAGTTCTCTTCCATGGTCTTGCCCGTGACCGTCATCACCGAGGTATCCAGCAGGGGTTCCAACTCCTTCATCACCGCTGTGATGCCTCCTGCCCGGTAGAGTTCCTCCACCGTATAGTCGCCGCTGGGCTTGACGTTGGCGATAAAGGGCACCTCTTTGCTGATGCGGTCGAAATCGCTCAGGGTCAGGTGTACCCCCGCCCTTCTGGCCATGGCCGTGAGGTGGATGACGAGGTTGGTGCTGGCCCCGGCGGCCATCAACATGCGGATGGCGTTCTCAAAGGCGGGCCGGGTCAGTATCTGAGAGGGGCGGATATCCTTTTCCACCAGTTCCATGATCTGGATGCCCGTGGCCTCGGCGATCTGGATGCGCTGGGCATAGACTGCCGGGATGGAGGCGCAGCCGGGGAGCGTCATGCCCAGGGCCTCAGCCATGGACTGCACGCTGTTTGCCGTGCCCATGACGCCACACGCACCGCAGGTATTGAAGAAGGCGTTCCGCTCCACCTCCTCCATCTCCTCTTCGCCGATGACCCCCGCCTTATAGTTCCACGAGTAGCGTTGGGTGTCTGTGGAACAGGCAAGGGTTCCCTCGTCGCCATATCCCGCCAGGCGCGTGCCGCCGGTGACGATGATGGCCGGTTTGTCGGCCGAAGCCAGACCCATCATCTGCGCCGGCACGTCCTTGTCACAGGTGGACAGCAGCACCACGCCGTCAAGGGGCATCGAATCGATAAACTCTTCGGTGTCCAGAGCCATCAGGTTGCGGTAGATGAGGGTGGAGATGTTGTGAAACACCTCACACATGGAGATGGTGGGGAACTCGAGGGGAAACCCACCAGCGGCCCAGATGCCACGCTTGACGGCGTCCGCCAGGTGGCGAAAGTGCCAGTGGCCGGGGTTAAGTTCGCTCCAGGGGTTGCACACGCCGATGATGGGGCGTTGCATGTCGAAATCGGTGTAGCCCATGGCCCGCAGGTGGCCGCGGCGGGTCAGGTTGAGGGGGTTGCCCAGGTCTAGCCAGGCCTCGCTGATCGATTGTTCGGACATTGTTCTCCTTATCTGTGATATAGGTTGCTATAGGCTGAAATAGGGTTCTACGATGCTGAGGGCGTACTCCAGTTCCGCCAGATCCACGTCGTCCAGTTCTTCCGGCCCCAGGTTGCGCCCATAGGGATGAGAGATCACCCTCCGGCGCACCAGGACCTCTTTTCTCCCTCTGCGTCGGGGCATGCTGCCCAACGAGTTCTCCAGAACGAGCTTGGCGTTGTGGATGCGACGCGCCTCCTCTTCCTTACCAGCGTCCAAAAGGTCCCATATCTGCGCATCGATGTCGGTGATGGTACAGGCGGGCATGTTGCCGCAAACACCGCGCTTGTACTCGGGAATGAGCCAGCGGCAGGATGCGCCCGAGAATACGCCCTTGACCTCCGAGCTCGCAAAGGAGAGCACCTCGCTAATGGAATGTCCCTGGGGTCATTTCTCCTCCTTCAGATATTGCACCAGAGGGATCTTTTCGCACAGTTCGACGACGAACTTGCCGGGGAGGGACGATCCCAGGTTGCCCCCACAATTCTGCACGATGACGGGGATCCCCGCCGCGTCCGCCAGGGCGCGGTAATAGTCCTCTACCAGATCCTGCGAGGTCATCTTGGTGGCCCAGGGGGGCATGGCGATGATGCCGTCGGCTCCCGCCTTGCCCGCCTCCTCCGCCAGGCCCACCGCGCCGGCCTTGCTGGTGTCCGCCACGCCGATGACCACGGGGATGCGTCCTGCCACGGCTTTGACGGCGATGCCCATGCCCTCCACGCGTTCGGGATAGGATATCACCGTGTATTCGCTGGCCATGACGGGCCATACCAGGCCGTGTCCTCCCGCGCGCACGATCCAGTCGCACTCATGCTCAAAATCCTCCCAGTCCAGATCGCCCATCTTGCCAAAGGGGGTCTGCACGATGGAGAATACGCCACGAAATGTGTCAGACATAGTTGTGCCTCCTGTCGCTGCCGTATGCGCCTCTGTATGTGTCGTTCGATATTACCTGAGAAGGCCCATTTCGTAAAGCGCCGCCGGTGGAGTGCCAGTTCGCCTTACGTGTTCCCCACATGTGCACGCACGACGACTATGGTAGCACTGGACACGGCCCTTCTTTTTCATTATAGTGTCATGCAGATGCGACGGTTTGGGGTGGAGAGCTGGGAGGTACAAGATGGACGCGGCTTCACTGCACGGCGAG
The DNA here is from genome assembly GCA_964567975.1 of uncultured Anaerolineales bacterium. Taxonomy (GTDB): domain Bacteria; phylum Chloroflexota; class Anaerolineae; order UBA1429; family UBA1429; genus JAWLEV01. Next base: position 3,996 of record CAZMOW010000081.1, read on the forward strand.
TCGTTGGTCATCGACTCGCATAACGATACGATTGTGGCCCATATTCGCCGGGGCAATCTGAGTCTGTTTCGCGGCGAGGCGGGGGCGGAGGAGCGCCATGAGGGGACCATCGCCTTTCTGCGTGGCGCCGGGGGGCCGCGGGAGGGGGTGCCCGAGATACAGATTAATTTCCCCAAGATGCGTCAGGGCGGGATCGACGCAGCTTTCTTTGCCGTCGATGTGACCCTGGCCCGCGGAAATCACCTGACCTATGCGTTGGATGGCTTTGGCTATCTGCTGAACGACATCGCCCAGAGTCAGGGTGACGTCGTCATCGTGCGCCGGGCCGGGGACATCCCGAGGGCCAAGGAAGAGGGCGCGGCGGCCGTCATCATGGCCGTGGAGCACGCCGATTGTACGGAGCGCAGTCTCAACGTGCTGCGTATGCTCTACGAGATGGGGGTGCGTTCCATCGGCCTGACGCACAACGTGAGCAGTTGGGCCGCCGACGGCAACGCCGAGGCGCGCGAGGGGGTGGGGCTCACCCATTTCGGCGTGGCTCTGGTCAAAGAGATGAATCGCCTGGGCATCCTGGTGGATCTGGCCCACGTCAGTCCCTCGGCCTTTTTCAGTGCGTTGGAGGTGAGCACCAAGCCCGTGATCTTTTCTCATGGTAACGCGAGGGCGCTGTGTGACCATCCCCGCAACCTGACGGACGAGCAGTTGGTGGCCCTGTCGGAGAATGGCGGCGTGATCGGCATGAGCTTTGTGCCCTTTTTCGTCGATGCCAAGGAGCCCACGTTCGAACGCCTGTTGGACCACATCGATCACGTGGTGGAGGTGGCGGGGGTGGATACCGCGGGCATCGGGAGCGATTTCGACGGCGGGGGAACGCTGCTCCAGGACGCCCTGGTCTATCCGCGCATCACCGAGGGCCTTTTTGGGCGGGGCTACAGTGAATCGGACGTACAAAAGATCTTGGGCGGCAACACCATGCGCGTCCTGCAGGAGGCCATTGGCTGAACGTTTATGAAATGAGAGATTTGAAAGACTCTAAAGGTTTGACACCCCAAGCTTTCACATGTTTTGGTCTATAGGCACGTTCCAACGAAGGAAATGAATGCTTATAGCGAACATCTTTAGGGTCTCTGACCTGCTATCCTAAATGAAAAATATGAGAGGGAGGAAGACGCATGCGCAGAAATGAGACCAAGCAAAAGCTACTGAATGGTGAGGCCGTGATCGGCATCGGACTGGGGCTGGGATCGCCGCTGGCCGGGGAGTTGCTCTCCCTGAGCGGTTTCGATTTTATCCTCGTCGACAACCAGCACGGGGACTGGACACATCACAGCACCATGTTGGCTTTTCGCAGCATCTGTTTGGGCGATGCCACGCCCATGGTGCGTGTGGAACAGAACGACTTTTATGCCATCGGGCGTGCCCTGGATAATGGCGCCCTGGGTATCATCGTGCCCATGGTCAACTCGGCGGAGGAGGCGGAAGCGGCCGCCCGCGCCGTGCGCTATGCGCCCCGGGGCGGGCGTTCCATCGGCCCCTTTGGCACGGCCTTTTTGGGCGCGGACTATGTGGGGGAGATCGGCGACGAGGTCTACCTCGCCGTGCAGATCGAGTCTAGACAGGCCGCCGATCACGCAAAAGAGATCCTCTCTGTGGAGGGCGTGGACGGCTGTTGGGTCGGCCCCGGCGACTTGGGGCTATCCATGGGCGTGGATCTGGACGATGCGGACGATAGGGCGGCCCACGAGGCGGCCATCCTCGGCGTATTACAGGCCTGCCATGAGACGGGTAAGATTCCGGGGCTCGCCTGTGTCCCCCAGAACGCCCAGTACTGGTTGGACAAGGGCTTTCGCTTTGTCACCGTGGGGGGCGAGAGTACCTTGCTGCGCATGAAAGCGGAGGAGGTGTTGAAGGATCTCGGGAAACTGTAAGGGACATTTCCCTCTTTGAGAGGGTATGGCGCCTGGCGGGTCGAGCGGGTGCCATGACGGGATTTGACGTAATCGTTGATGGTTGAAGTGGTGGTGAAGGAAGGGTATGCAAGATATATTTGGCTGGACGGGTAGGATCCTGAACGTGGATCTCTCCTCTGGAAAGGTCTCCCATATAGATACCATGGATCACGTGCCGGCGTTCATCGGCGGGGTGGGCGTCGCGGCACACATCGCCTGGGAGCGGGGCCCCCTGGACCCCAATCCCTTTGCGCCGCGAAATCCCCTGATGATCATGACAGGGCCCCTGACAGGCACCCTGGCCTCGGGGGCGGGGCGCGTGGAGGTGGCGGGGGTGGCTCCCCAGCAGCATCCGCCCGTCTTTTCCCGTTCGGGTATGGGGGGACACTGGGGTGCCGAACTAAAGTACGCCGGCTATGACGGCCTCGTGATAGAGGGCAAGGCGGAGAAGCCGGTCTATCTCTGGATCGACGACCATGAGGTGCAGATCAGGGACGCCTGCGAGTTGTGGGGCACGGGCACCTTTCATACCACCCGGGCCCTTCGCGCCGTGCATGGGGAAAAGGTGCGCGTCATCTCCTGCGGACAGGCGGGAGAGAACCTGTGTAGGGTGGCCGTCATCCAGACCGAGACGGGCAACGCCGCCGGGCAGGGGGGCTATGGGGCCGTGATGGGGGCCAAGAACCTCAAGGCCGTGGCGGTGCGAGGCACGGGGGGCGTGCGCTTGGCTGATCCACAGAGGTTTATGGATCTTTGCATGGGGGCCAGCCGTGAGGGACAGCGGCCCCACAGCCTGGACATCGATGCGTCGCCTGGGGAGAACTATCGGGTGCGCAAATGCGGCTTCTGTATGACACCGTGCGTGCATCGCATCTATATGGACGTATCCTCTGAGACCGGCGCTGGCGCGCACAATGTCGCGCGCCAATGTTGGGGCTATATGAAGGTGCCTCCAGAGGTGGATGCCAGGGCCAGAAGCATTACCAGTGACTATGGCCTCAACGGCTGGGAGATCTCTTATGGGATCATTCCCTGGTTGCAGCTCTGCAAACAGCATGGATTGATCGAGCAGATCGATGGGCTGGATATCCCCGTGCCCTCGAATCCCCTCCTCTATCTTCGCGATACGGCGCCGTGCTCTGCCGACTTCCTGACCACCGTGGCGCGCAAGATGGCCAGGCGGGAGGGCGAGGTGGGGGATGCTCTGGCCGATGGCGCCTGCTATGCCGCCGATAGACTCTTTGATGGTCGCGGCCGGGAACTTCTTGATCACATCTATCCCCGTCACTGCGGCCAGACGGAGCACTGGGGAGGCCATTGGGGACCGGGCGGCGTCGTCTACTGGCCGTGGTGGCTGCCCCCGATCCTGCAGTGGTGCGTGGACACCCGGGACCCGGCCAACGATTCCACCCATCAGTGGACGGAACATGTGCAGCATTACCTGCCCCAGAGCGGCCCCCATCGCGGGCCTTTCTCTCTGGAAAAGGTTCGCAACGTATGTGCCAGGGTGTACGGGAATCCCGACGTCGGGGATCCGTCCTTTACGTACGATCCGCCGGAGGCCAAGGCCATCCCCGCCATCTGGCACAGCGACCGGGGCATGATCGTGGATTCCCTGGTGCTGTGCGACTATGAGAACTCGCGGGTTTTTAGCATGTTGAGCGACGACGGGGCCGCCGATACAACCCTGATGGCCAAATTGTTCTCGGCCTGCACGGGATGCCGGGTCAGCGAGGAGCAACTGGACCGCGCGGGCGAACGGATATGGAACCAGCTGCGGGCCATCGACGTGCGGGACCATGGACGAGACAGGGGTATCGATGAATCCACCCTGGATGGCTTCATGTATCCGGCCAAGGACGACGGGGTGATGTTGGATCGCCAGGCGTTCGGCAGGCTCATGGACGCCTACTATACATTGCGGGGCTGGAACGTGGACAACGGTTGGCCCACCCGGAAAAAGTTGGAGGAGCTCGGCCTGGCGGACGTGGCAGAGGCGCTGGACGCTGCCGCCAGATTGGGCTAGATCGCGGGGTACACTTGCAGAAGGGAGGCAGTTGGATGAATTCGCGAGAGCGCGTCATGGCCGCCGTCGATCATCGGGAGACCGATCGGGTGCCCATAGATCTGGGCGGACACCGCTCGTCGGGCATCATGGCCGTCGCCTATGACAAACTCAAAAAGCATCTGGGTATCACCAGCGGCGACATCTATGTCTACGATTTCGTGCAGCAACTGGCCATCGTGGAGGAGCCGGTCCTGGATCGGTTCGGCGTGGATACCATCGAGCTGGGGCGGGGATTCGACCGCGATCCGGACCATTGGCGCGATTGGGTGCTGCCCGATGGTACGCCCTGCAAGATTCCGGCTACCATTCAACCCGTCGAGGTGGATGGGGACTGGCATATCTATCACGAGGACGGAACCCTCATCGCCATACAGAAGGCGGGCAGCCTCTACTTTGAGCAGACGTGTTGGCCCCTGGCCGATAGCGAGGATGAGGTGTTCGGCGATCTGGAGACGCCACAGGAAAAGGTGATGTGGAGCGTGCTGCGGTCGCCCCCCACGACCATAGATTATGACGAGGAGGGGCTGTGGGCTCTGGAAGAGGGGGCCAGGGCGCTGCGGGCGTCCACGGATAGGGCCATCATCGGGCTCTTTGGCGGGAACCTGCTGGAGATGGGACAGTTTCTCTTTCGCAACGACAACTTTTTCCTGCTTTTGGCCGCCGAGTCCGAACGCGCCCACCGCTTCCTGGACAGCCTGGTGGAACTGCACCTGCAGAACCTGGAAAGGTTCCTGTCCGCTGTTGGTCCCCATATCGATATCATCATGTTTGGGGATGATCTGGGCATGCAGACGGGGCCGCAGATATCGCCGTCCATGTACAAAGAGTTCTTCAAGCCGCGGCAGCGGCTCATGTGGCAGCGGGCCAAGGAACTGGCCGACGTAAAGGTCATGCTCCATAGCTGTGGTGGCATCTATCCCTTTCTTGGGGATATGATAGACGTGGGGTTGGACATCATCCAGCCGGTGCAGATCAGCGCCCAGGGGATGGACCCGGAGCGGCTGAAACGAGAATTCGGACAGGATATCTGCCTGTGGGGCGGCGGATGCGATACCCAGCAGGTTTTGCCCAATGGGGAATCCGACGAGATCTCCGAGCATGTGCGTCGTAACATTGATATCCTCTTCCCCGATGGGGGGTTCGTCTTTCAGCAGGTGCACAATATCATGGCCGATGTGCCTCCGGAGAATGTGGTGGCCATGCTCGACGCCGTCAGGGCATACGGCAAATAGCAGCGCTGTGGGCAACATGGGAAAGGGGCGTAGAATGAATGGATACGATACTATAGGGTTGCACGGGGAGGGTGGATGAAGACGACGGGGATGTTTTACGTGGGCGACCGACAAGTGGAACTGAGGGAATTCGAGATCGGCGAACCGGATCGGGAAGAGGTGCAGATCGAACTCAAAGCCAGTGCTCTGTGTGCCTGGGATCGAGCCCTGTATGAAGGTATGTTGCCCGAAGGGGCTACCTATCCGCTTTTGCATGGCCATGAGGGAGTGGGCATCGTACGCAAGGTCGGCTCTCGTGTGACGGATTTGCAAGAAGGTGACAAGGTGACAGCCATGGGTGACGACTCTCACCTCTTTGGTCATATCGCCAACGTCCCCGCTGATCGTGTAGCCACATTGAGCGATGAGGTCGAAGATTATGAGAACTGGCTCGCAGAACCGGTAGCGTGTGTGATGAACGGTCTGGAATGGTGCAAGATTCGCCCCGGCGATCGCATCGCCCTCGTGGGCACCGGGTTTATGGGCCTCATCTTTGCCCAGGGATTGGTGCATTCCCTTGCCGACGAAGTCATTGCCATGGATATAGATCAAACGCGGCTCGAACTCGCCAGGACGTTCGGCGTGGACCAGATCATCAATCTGAGCACGGATCAAGGACAGGAAGCCGTGAAAGCCCTTGCGGAAGACCCCGTAGACACCATGGTGGAGACGGCGGGAGTTCAGGCTGCCTTTGATCTGAATTACGACATACTGCGGCAAGCGGGGATCCTCAACCTGTTCTCTTGGCACAAGCACGGCGATCGTCGTGTGAATCTGGGAGCCTGGCACGGGATGGGTCTCAAACTCTACAGTACATCGCCCAGCATCGCCCCCGACTTTGGCCGGATCTTTGCCAGGGCAGTGCCTATGATGGAAAAGGGCGTCTTTGACCTCGAGCCCCTCATCACGCACGTGATGCCCGTGGAAAAAGCCCCCGAGATGTTCGAGATCGCCACAGAGCAAAAGGATGGCTATATCAAGGGTGTGCTGGTCTGGTAGACGGCACATGACATCCATCGCCTTTCCGCTTGCAGGATGCCTGGGAAGGGCGGAGTATTGAGGTGAACTGTTTATCGGCGAATGGGTGAGGTGTTTTGGAGCATCGAGACCGCTAGCATTGTGTCCACAGCATTGGATCTTCTGAAGAAAATAGATGGCCTCAAATCGTATCAAGTGTGTTGGAAGCAGTATAGAAAAGGAGGCGCGACGTGGATTTCTCAGAACTGATTCGTACGCGTTATTCGGTGCGCGCTTATGAGAGCAGACCCATCGATGAGGAGGTTCTGCAGCGGGTCTTTGAGGCCTTTGTGCTGGCTCCCACGGCGGCCAATCGCCAGCCTCTGGGGCTCGTGGTGATAGAGACGGAGGGGCACGAGGAGAAACTGAGACGCATCTACGATCGGGATTGGTTCGCCAGCCAGCCGCCCCTGGTCGTCTGTGCCTGTGCCGATATGGACGTCTGTTGGGTGCGCGATGACGGCAGGCCCTATGGTGACGTGGATGCCACCATCGCCATGGATCACCTGATCCTGGCCGCCACAGAAGAGGGGTTGGGCACGTGTTGGATCGGGGCCTTTGATCCTCGAACGGCGCGAAAAGTCCTGGGCCTGCCGGAGAACGTGGAGCCCATCGCCTTTACGCCTCTGGGCTATCCCGCCGATGAGCCGGGGCGGAAGGTGCGCAAGGGCCTGGACGAGATCCTTCATCACGGCGAATGGTGAAGGCGTTGTAGGGGACTGAAAAGACCCTAAAGGTTTTTTCCGGGATACTTGTTCTCTTTGCGGAAGCTAACATAGGATAGATCA
>CAZMOW010000082.1:0-11019 GCA_964567975.1 uncultured Anaerolineales bacterium
GTCTGAACACTTGTCGCGACACCCCATTCTTCTGCAGATCAGGTTCTTAACCCTTCCTCCCATTCGCACCGTAGGCGCGCCATCTGGGTCATGAGGGCCTTCGGCGTGTCGCCGCGCAGTACCTCGAACAATTGAAAGCCCTCAAAGGCCGTCTCGGTCACGGTCTCGTGGTAGGCGTCCCAGTCGATGCCCCCGGCGCCCATGATCCAGTGTTGATCCTCTCCACTGCCGTCGTTGTCCTGGAGATGCACTTCCAGCAATTGTTCTCCCGCCTGACGCATCTCTTGCACGGGATCTATGCCGTTGGCATAGCTATGGCCCACGTCCAGACAGATGCCCACGTGGTCTCCCAGACCATCGATAAACTTGAGCACGTCGATGACCGTGGAGCCGGGGCGCGGGAGCCCCCTGGCGGGCATGTTCTCCAGGAGCATCTTTACACCCGCCTCCTTGGCCCGTTCTGCCAGCACCACCAGCACCTCGCGGGTGCGCGCCCAGCTCGCCGCATAGGTGTCGGGGGTAAAGGGATCCGAAGAGCTGTTGGGATGCACGACCACCATCCGGGCGCCGATCTCGGCGGCCTGGGAAAAGCAATCGGTGTTGGCCTCCAGGGCTGTCTGGCGCACCAGAGGGTCCGATGCCGCGTTGTGCCAGCCAGCATGGGGCGAGTGGACGCTGGTGGGGGTGATGCTCGCCCTTTGCAGCGCTTTCCGCGCGGCAGACGTGTCTTGGAACCAGGCGGTATAGTGCGCGTCGTCTCCCGATATCTCGATCTCTTTGAAGCCCGCCTCTGCGACTCTGGCGATCACCTCTTCTAGGGGGTATTCCTTGAGAAGAGCGGTGGAAATTCCATAGTTGCTCATCGTGAGTCCTTTCATGTCTGCGATGATCTTTGTAGTGGATGGGAAGGTTCGATGGATGTCGTCCTATAATACACCCTCCCACATAGAGCGCATCTCCCACACGTCCAGCGAGACGAGTTCGACCTCTCCTTCCTCGGCAAAGAGACGCAGGCCGAGGCTGTCGTCTCGCGAGGGATAGAGCCACGCCGTGAGACAGATACGGTAGTTGCCGAACACCTCTATCACCGAGCGATCCAAGTAGATGTGCAGGGTGAGGGTGCCATCGTCGTCCAGTTGCAGCGGGCCGCCGCGCCGGTCGTTGGCCGCCGTGGTATCGAGACTGGTCTTTCCGCGATCCAGGATCAGGCGTTCCTCTTCCGCATCGTAGGTGATGAGGGTGGCCTCCTCCTCGTCTGGAGAGCAGCGTACCTTTATACCGCATCGGCGAGCATCGCCCGGCCGGAGGACGGCCAGGATCTCCAGGCCATCGCTTCTCACATCCGGTATCATCTGGAGGGAGGGAGTGATGGTTACGTCCTCATGGTGCGTCGATTCGCCTCGCAGAAGGCGCAGTTCCGGCGCCGCGCGAAAGCGCAGAGTACCATCCTCCCTGAGGGATACCACCCTGGGTAGGGTCATGGCCCCCGACCAACCGGCCTCCTCTTGCGCCTCTTGGTCCCTGCCGTCGCGGATCCATCCCCACATAAGGCGCCGTCCGCCCCGCTCGCGGAGAATCTGTGGGGCGTAGAAATAGCCGCCGTGATCCACGAGGCCCACCTTCTCTCGATCAAAGGTGTGTTCATCGTTATATTGTCCGGTGTAGTAGAGGACCTCCCGTAGGGGCAGGGCGGATACAAGGAGGACGTGTCCGTGGTCCACGGAGAAGAAATTGGGGCATTCCCACATCTCTCCATCCTCCTCTATCTCTCCCACGCAGAGGGGGTGCAGGTATTCCCAGTGGCGCAGATCCGACGATCTGTAAAGGAGGGCGGCTCCACCTTCTCCCTCTATGCCCGACCCGATGACCATGTACCAGTGGGCCTCCTCTTTCCACACATAGGGATCGCGAAAGCCCGTCGTCTTCATCCCCTCGGGGGGTGCAGCGATGACGGGATTGCCCTCGTGCTTGTTCCAGGTGATGAGGCCGTCGGAACTGGTGGCGATGCACTGCACCTGAGGGTGAACGCCGGTGTACACCAGCGTGGGGATTCCCCCGTCATTCACGGCACAGCCCGTGTAACAGCCATCCTTGTCCGGGCCGCCCGGGGTGGGGGCCAGGGCGATGGGCAGGTGGATCCAGTGGGCCAGGTCGTCGCTCACGGCATGTCCCCAGTGCTTCTGTTCCGAAAGGGGGCCGTTGGGATTATGCTGGTAGAAGAGATGGGTGTGTCCCTCCCACTGGATCAGTCCGTTGGGATCGTTCATCCAGTTGGCTAGGGGCAAAAAGTGATACCGTGGTCGATTATACAGATCCATGCGCCTTTTCTCCCTGATAGCTCAATCGCCTGTTTGGTGTTCGTTTCTTCACAACGTGCGTGGAAGCGTTTTAGCCCCTGCACGATGAGAGTATACAATAGTGGCCCTGCAGGCGTCCAGTGGCATGGAACCGCGGCGGCGTTACCGAGAAACAACGGTAGCCTCTGGGTCAAGTTCCCTTTTCATTCCTGTGTGTAGAAAATCTTATAAAAACCGTTGTAAAAAGGAATCAGGGCTGCTATAATGAGGTAGGTTGTTCACGCACGCGTGCTGAGGAGCGAGAAATGGGCGCTGCATCTGTAGAGCAGGAAGGGCTTTGCTCCCAGATGGACCGCGGGACGGGCCCGGGGGGCATTCCAGAATCCGCGCCGCCCGTGGCGGAAGGGCTCCTGGGGTTCGGGGAGCCGTCGGATGCCCGTTCCCCGCCCATGCTGCTGAGGGTGAAGGGAATGCTTGCGTGGCACACGTGGGTTGGTTTATAGTTATGGAGTTACGATAATAAAGAGGGCTTTATGGCAAAGAACGGATATTGTTTGGAATCCTTGAGGGCCTTTGTACAGGAAGCATGCCGACGTTACGAAAAAGAGCGAGGCGAGCTTTCACCGGAGGCCTCCTCCCGCGGAAGGGGAAAAAGGGATGCCTCGGGACGCTATCCGCCGCATATGGCTCCCGATTCCGAGATCGAGGCGGCATGGGCTGAGGTGGCCCGGCGATTCGATAACGGGGAGGAGGTAAAGGCCATCGTCACGGGCTGGAACCGGGGAGGATTACTGGCGCTCTGGGATAATAAATTGCAGGGCTTTATACCCATATCACAACTGACCGAGATTCCCACCTTTGAGGATGCGGAGGCTCGCGATGAGGAGTTGGCGCGTTGGGTGGGCGAGGAGCTCGAGTTGCGAATCATCGAACTGGACAGGAGCCGTAATCGGCTCATCTTTTCCCAGCGCGCCACCCTGTGGAACCCCCATGACGGCGAACGCCTGCTCACTGAACTCGCCCCTGGAAATGTCTGCGAGGGCTGTGTGAGTAATATATGTGATTTTGGTGCCTTTGTCGATCTGGGAGGCATAGACGGGCTGGTGCATATCTCCGAGTTGTCCTGGGGGCGCGTCAATCATCCCTCGGAGGTGCTCTCGCTAAAGCAGCAAGTCGAGGTGTATGTGCTGGACGTGGATAGGGAGAATGAGCGTATCGCCCTCAGCATCAAGCGCCTGAAAGAGAACCCCTGGAAGACGGTGGAGAAGGAGTTCGACGTGGGCCAGACGGTGCCCGCGACGGTGACCAATATCGTGGACTTTGGTGCTTTTGCCAAGATCAAGTGGGGGGTGGAGGGATTGGTCCATATCTCCGAGATGGCCGAGTTTGAGGTCGAACATCCCAGGGACATGGTGGACGTGGGAGACCGCATATACGTGCGCATACTCGATATCGACTGCGCGCGCCATCGCCTCAGCCTTAGCATACGCCAGGCCCGCCGGGTGTAGGAAGCGAATTGACGCGCCGATCTGTATCATCCCCCGATATGCTCTGCTCAAGGGGCCGCTCGACACGGGAGCGGCTCTTTTGGGCAGAGTTTTTGCATTGACAGATCCTCTCATCTCCCTATACTCAGTGGTGAGTTTTCAGTTGCCGGAGATATCCTCATCGTGTCTAGGGATTCCTCAGTCACGCCGATTCGCAGACAGTATATCGATATAAAGCGTCAGCACAAGGATGCCATCCTCTTTTTCCGGTTGGGCGACTTTTATGAGACCTTTGACGAGGACGCCCAGACGGTGGCCGATGAACTGGACGTCGTCCTCACCTCGCGCAACGTGTCCAAGGGGCAGCGAGTGCCCATGGCGGGCGTGCCCCATCACGCCGCCGAGGGCTATATCGCCAAACTGATCGAAAAGGGCTACAAGGTGGCCATCTGTGAGCAGGTCTCCCGCGAGAGGGTCGATGGCCTCATGCCCCGGGAGGTGGTGCGGGTGGTCACGCCGGGGACGGTGGTAGAGCCCGTGCTCCTCTCGGAAAAGCGAAACAATTTCCTCGTTGCCGTCGTCCTGGAGGAGGATCGGGCTGGGGTCGCCTACGCTGACATCACCACGGGCGAGTTCGCCACCACCCAGTTCGGCGCATCCCCCATAGAGGAAGAGGTGGTGAGGGAGCTGAACCGTCTGGCCCCCGCCGAGATCCTGCTGAGCGACGAGGGGGACAGCTTTGTGGGCGAGGGGAAGGCAGGGGAGGCTGAGGTGGCCCAGCGCTACCCTGCCTTTGCCGAGCTTGGGCCTCCTTTGACGCTCTACGATGGCTGGCGCTTCGAAGAGGGTAATTGCCGCCGTGCTCTGCAGGAACACTTTGACGTGGCCACGTTGGCAGGATACGGCTGCGATGACCTTCCTCTGGCCGTGCGGGCGGCGGGGGTCACCGTGCAATATCTGCGGGAGAACCAACCCTCGGCCCTCAAGCAGATGACGCGCCTGGCCACCTATTCCATCGATTCCTTTATGACTCTGGACGTGACCACGCGACGGAACCTGGAGTTGCAATCCACGATCCGTGAGGGCCGCTTCAAGGGGTCGTTGTTGTGGGTGCTCGACGAGACACTCACCCCCATGGGCGGCCGCCTCCTGCGTCGCTGGCTCGGCCAGCCGCTGCTGGAGCGCGCGCCCCTGGAACAAAGGCTGACCGCCGTGGATGTTCTCTTTGGCGATACGCCCCATCGCGCTGCCCTGCGGGACCTCCTACACAACTATGGCGATCTGGAGCGCCTGGCCAACCGCGTGATTCAGGGCATCGCCGGCCCCCGGGAGATCGTGGGTCTCAAATGGGCCCTCCAGCAGGTGGCCGAGGTGGGGGGAGCGGTGGACGAATTGCTGGGCGATACCTCCGTCGATCTGGCCGATGCGATCTACCCTCTGAATGGGGAGGGACTGACGCCCTGTCAGGAGGCCATCGACCTGATCTCCCGGGCCATCGTCGATGAGCCGCCCGCTACCCTTTCCAAGGGCGGTGTGATACGTGAGGGCTATTCGAAGGAACTGGACGCCATCGAGGCCTCGGTGGCCGATTCCAAAGCCTGGCTCGAGGAACTGGAGGCGCGGGAGCGGGAGCGCACGGGGATCAAGAGTCTCAAGGTGGATTCGAATCAGGTCTTTGGCTACTATATCGAGGTCACCAATCCGAATCTGGAAAAGGTTCCCCCCGAATACGTGCGGAAGCAGACGCTGGTGAACTCGGAACGGTTCATCATCCCCGAACTCAAGGAGCGTGAGACCATCATCCTGAACGCGGCCGAAAGGACACAGGAACTGGAACGCGAGCTTTTCGACGACATCCTGGGACAGTTGGCGGGCATGGCCGATCGGTTCCTGGAGACGGCGCGCGCCCTGGCCCACCTTGACGTGTATGCGTCCCTGGCCGAGGTGGCAGCCCGGTACGATTACGTGCGGCCCACCCTGTCCGATGGGGAGGAGATTCACATCGACGGGGGGCGGCATCCCGTGGTCGAGCGGACGTTGGCCGACGGCCTCTTTATACCCAACGATACTTCCCTTGCTCCCCAAAAGGGCATTCACATCATCACGGGGCCGAACATGAGCGGGAAATCGACCTATCTGCGCCAGGTGGCCCTGATCACCCTTTTGGCCCAGATTGGCTCCTTTGTGCCCGCCGATGCGGCCGAGATCGGTCTGGTGGACCGCATCTTTACCCGCGTGGGAGCCCAGGATGAGATCGCCGCCGGCCAGAGCACCTTTATGGTGGAGATGGTGGAGCTGGCCAATATCCTCAACCATGCCACGAGCAAGAGCCTGCTCATCCTGGATGAGGTAGGTCGGGGCACCAGCACTTACGATGGTATCTCTATCGCCTGGTCCACGGTGGAGTATATCCACAATCATGAGCACCTGCGTTGCAAGACCCTCTTTGCCACCCACTATCACGAATTAACAGAATTGGAGACTGCCCTGCCGAGGGTACAGAACTATAACGTGGCCGTCGAGCGCCAGGGGGATGAGGTGGTGTTTACCCACCACATCGTGCCTGGGGCTGCCGATCGCAGTTATGGCATACACGTGGCCCAGATGGCGGGTCTGCCTGTGGTGGTTATTCATCGTGCAAAAAAGATCCTGAAGGATTTGCAGGAGGCAGGCCAGCGCGTGCCGGCGGACGGGACCAAAAAGGTAATGGAGGTGCGACAGCTTCCCATGTTCGCGGGGCCAAGCCCCGTGGTGCAGGAGCTTCGTGAGATAGATGTCATGAACATGTCGCCCCTTGAGGCCATAGAGAAACTGGACGAGTTAAAGAAAAAGGTCTGATGAAGTCCCAGTCGTCCCTTTTACTTTTCCTGCTGGCCCTGGTAGTCGTCGCTACGGGGTGGCGGCTGGTCGAGAATCCCACTCGCGAGATGCGAGATGTGGTGCAGGAGCGGTTGGATCGCGCGTCCCCGCCACTGGTCTCGGGGGAGAGCGTGGGACAGACTTTTTTCTGTGATCATGACGGGCTGCGGGCCATCGAATTTCTGCTGGTACGCTATAGGCCGGAGCAGGAGCTGCCCCCATCGGCGCGGATGGAGCTTATCCTGGAAAAAGTCGACGGGAGCGAGGAGGCCCCTGTGAAGGTGGAGCTGGAGGCCGCCGGTTTGGAGCATAATCAGCTCGTGCGTTTTTCCTTTCCTTCCATCCCCGATTCGGGAGACGTGTCTTACCGCCTCATCCTGCGCAGTAGCGGCGATCACGGCCTGGGGGTGTGGACAAGCAGCACCGAAGCCTATGCCTACGGCGATATGTTCCACAACGGCGAAAAGGTGACGGGAGACCTCCGTTTTGTCACCTTTTACGATTATCATCTGAGTGACGCCCTGGTTGACGGCGTGCGTGAGATAGCCCATCGCACGTCCTACCTGCCGGCCCTGTTCCTATCGCTGTGCCTCCCCGGACTGGCCCTGGCCCTTTACTGCCTGCCCTGGGGGCGTCTGGATGGGGGAACCTTTGCCGGCCTAGCGCTCTCCCTCAGCCTGGTGGTGTGGCCCCTTTTTCTTTTGTGGCAAAGCCTCTTTGGGGCGGGTGTGGCCGCCAGCAGGGTGGGGATGTGGGCGATCCTGTCCGTGTCGCTGATCCTGATACTGCACCGCCTGTGGCGCAGACGCGGTGAAAGGCTTTTACGTCCCGGAACTGAGGAAGGTTCCCCCCTGCCCGATCTGGCCCTCGCCCTCGTCCTCGTGATCGTTCTGATCACCCGTTTCGTCCAGGTACGTGAACTGGCGGTCCCGGCCTGGGTCGATTCCTTCCATCACACCCTCGTCACCCAGATGATCTCTGAGCGTGGCGCGATTCCCCTTTCCTGGGCGCCCTATATGCCTGTGGAAAGGTTTCATTATCACGTTGGTTTCCACACCAATGCCGCCGTCCTCACCTGGCTGAGTGGCTTGCCGCCCTATCGCGCGGTCATGCTGCTGGGTCAAGTGCTGAACGCCCTCGCTGCGCTGACGATCTATGGGCTGACGGCGGAATGGACGGGGCGGCGCTGGGCTGGTGTGGCGGGCGCCGTGGTGGTCGGTGCCCTGGCCTATATGCCCGCCTATTACGTGAGTTGGGGGCGTTATACTCAGTTGACGGGGCTGGTGATATTGCCCTCCCTGCTCCTGACGACCCACTGGCTGCTCGCGGGCAAAGGAGTGTCCCGTGGCCTGTGGGGCGTCGCCATCGTGCTGGTCGCGGGGCTGGCCTTGACGCACTATCGGGTGTTGATCTTCTATGTGCTGTTCTGGATTCCCTATGCCATTCTGTGGTTGGTGCGCCAGCGTGGGGGGCCGGGGGCCTGGGGACGTCTGGGCAGGACCCTATCGATCGTGGGTGGTCTGTCGTTGCTGATGATACTCCCCTGGGCGTGGCGCTTTGTGAAGCGCGTCTTTCCTCATCTGCAAGTCTTGTATGGTGGCTGGGAGGCTGCCGACGCCGAATATACGGCGTTCCCCGATGGCCTGTTGAATGTGGGCTGGACGCGCCCCCTGCTCTGCCTGGCGGCCGCCGGGGCCGTATGGGGATTGGTGCGCCGCCGGGGGGAGATGCTCCTTCTGCCCTTTTGGGTGGGCCTCTGTCTCCTGCTGGCCAACCTGCACCTCCTGGGGCTCCCCGACACCTGGGTGGTGCATAATCATTCAGTGGTGATCTCCTTCTGGGTGCCGGTGGGCATCCTTGTGGGTTGGTTGGTGGGCGATCTGGCCGGGCTGTTCGTGGAAAGGGTGCACTGGCTGCCAGAGAGGGCAGCCTCACGCCAGGCCGTTTCGTGGGGGCTGCTGGTGGCCTCGCTGGTCATGGCCGTGTGGGGAAGCTGGCGCATGGTGGATGTGCTGAATCCCGTCACGGTGTTGACCACAGAGGACGACCTCCGCGCCGCCGAGTGGATCGCGTCCCACACCCCCCCCGGGGCACGCTTTCTCGTCAATGCGCGCCGGTGGCAGGGAGAAGTGTATGTGGGAACCGACGGTGGCTATTGGTTGCCCCTTCTCGCCGGGCGCGACACCACTCTGCCCTGTGTCTTTTACTCCCAGGGGACGCCCGCCTATCGCGAGGGCGTGAATACCCTGGCGCAGGCCGTGGAGGGGATCGAGGATGTGGATGATGCGCAATTGCTGCAGCAGCTGGTCGACGCAGGGGTGACCCACGTCTACGTGGGGGCCAAGGGCGGGGCCCTAAAGCCCCATCAACTCGAGCCCAGTCCGCATTATGAGCGCATCTATGCTATGGGGCCCGCCCACGTTTACGAGTTCGTTCCCTGAGGCTATGGTGGCCACATCGCTGGCGTTGGGGGCACTCCTGGTTCTGTTAGAGACCGGGGAAAGCTGATTTTCCGGATAGTTAAATTCTGCCGGGAGGCAAGATGTCCCTGTACGTGGGGCTCGATGTGGGCACGACGACGCTCAGCGCGGTGATCCTCGATGCGGATTCGGGGCACCTGCTCGCGTCTCGCAATTGCGAGAACGATGCCAGTTTTGCGACGTGGGATATGCGTAGCATATCCCGTCGGAGAATCGCAGAGCGATTCTCCGCCTCCTCGCGGGCGGAGCTCGATCTCGCGGTCCTGCGCGCGTTGATCGTCGATCTCCTGGCGCAGACGGTGCGAGGGATCGGGAAGCGCCGGGAAGAGGTACGCGCCCTGGGCGTGACCGGGCAGATGCACGGCGTGACCCTCCTCGCGCCCGATGCGCGGCCCCTGGGACCGGCCATCACCTGGCAGGATGGCCGCGTCGAGGAGGGCATCCCCGGTCAGGGCGTCACCTATCTTCAGCGCTTTGTGGCATTGGCCGGTGGGGAGGAGGCCTTTGGCCGCATGGGATGTACGCCGGCGGTGGGTTTCATGGGGCCCACGCTGTTTTGGCTGCAATTAAACGATCAACTTCCTCCTGCGCCTGCCAGGGCCTGCTTCATCCCCGATGCGGCGGTGGCCTTTTTGACGGGTCGTCTGCCCCCCACCGATCCCACCGATGCGGCCAGTTCGGGGCTCTATGATGTGGTTGCCGGGTGCTGGGATAAGGCGCTCGTCGAACGTGTGGGGCTGCCCACGGACATCCTGCCACCGGTGGAGCCCTCGGGGTGGCCGGCGGGGGAATTGTTGCCAGGTGTGGCGGAGGAGACGGGGTTGCCTCTGGGGACGCTCGTCATGGGCGCCCTGGGGGATAATCAGGCCAGCTTTTTGGGCAGTGTGAGAGACCCTGCCAAGGCCGTCCTGCTGAACGTGGGCACGGGGGCCCAGATATCGGCCCTTATCGACGATTTTCATCGCCTTCCCGGGGTGGACACGCGCCCCTTTCCCCATGGTCGCTACCTCTTGGTGGGTGCCGGGCTGTTCGGCGGGCGCTCCTACGCCCTGCTGCGGGATTTCTTTGGGCGGGTGGGGGAGGACTTTTTTCAGAAGGATGGTGATGGTGCACTCTATGAGATCATGAACGGCCTGGCCGCCGCCGTCCCGCCGGGCGCGGAGGGGGTGCGCTGTGCGCCCTTTTTCACGGGCACGCGTCAGGATCCCCAGTTGCGGGCCAGTTTTACAGGGCTGAGTGCCGACACTTTTACCGCCGGGCATCTGACCCGCGCCCTATTAGAGGGCGTGGGGGAGGCTTTCTATGATCTCTATGAGCGCATGAGTCCCCTGTTGGGAGAGCGGGAGCATCTGGTCGGCGCGGGCAACGGCATCCGCCGCAACCGTCTCCTGGCGCGCATCCTGGCCCAGCGGTTCGATATGCCCCTGTACGTCGCCATCCACGAGGAGGCGGCCGCCGTGGGGGCAGGCCTCCTGGCGGCGGTGACCATGGGCGATTTCGCCAGTATCGACGCGGCGGCCCGGGGATTGCACTATGATACGGCCATAGAACCTTCATTGGACGGAGATTCGAGGGAGAGAGCATCATGAGCGAGAAGCGGATCCTGCAGGAAAGCACGCTCGGCGGGATGACCTTTCGGGAGATGAATCTGCGCATATTCCAGGGCAGGCCCGTCCCCCACGTGCTCTTTCAGCCCCGTGTGGAGCCCTGGCTGCACTGGCATAGGATTTTCGACAAACTCCCACCCCGGTACCGGGGGATGGATGTGAGGGCGTTCTATGACGATCTGGATTGCTCCATGCGCTACATCCACTACTATACCGATATCGCCGATCCCGTGGTGCGGCGTCTCACGCCCCGGGTGACGGTGCGCGAGCACATCGGCGAGAAGGAGAA
>CAZMOW010000083.1:0-10990 GCA_964567975.1 uncultured Anaerolineales bacterium
TGGTTGCGAGCTCCTTTCTCCGAGATGCACCTTCTCAGAGAAAGGGGAGGACAGCAAACAAAAAACCCACCCGAAGGTGGGAGAACACGTCCAATGTCCATCCCACCACCTCTCCTCGGAGGCGCCGGAACAAAAGACCGTGGCAGGCGACCTGACTTCTCTATTCGAGTTACAGTTGCGGGACAGCGCCGGACTCACACCGGCTTCCCCTACTAGTCCCGGGCATCACGCCCGGAAACACCACGATCAATCGAATATCAACTTTACCCAAGTATAGTCCGTTCCCGTTTCGTGTCAAAAAAGCCTCTAATCCGGCCCCTGTAGCAGCCCCGAGCCAGCGATGAGGTCGAGCATCTCCATGGTGATAGCGTGCTGACGCGCCGAATGATACCTCTGGGTAAGATCATCAATCATACGCTCCAGGTTATCTTCCGCATTACCCATGGCCCGAAAGCGCGCTGTCTGCTCGCTGGCCGTGGATTCCATAAAGACCTGATAGAGCCTGCAAAAGATCCATTCCCTCACAGCCCGCTGGAACAGGACTTTTTCGTCCGTCTCGATGATCGGTTGCAGCCATCCCACAGCTGCCTCCGGTAACGCGCTCCTCTCAAGGGGCAACCAACGACGAGCAACCGGCTCCAGGGTCGTCCCGGATTTGTAGGGAGAATAGATCACATTAACGGCATCGATGATGCCCTCTTCAAAGAACTCCAAAAGCCGGTTGCCAATCTCGCGTACCCCTTGAAACGAGGGTACGGCGGAGATGGACGAGGGATAGGCCGCAAAAAGCTCATAATCCCGACTGTGAAAATAGGTTTCCGCGCGTTTACCAAAGGTGGCAAGCCACACCTCCTCCATCTCCGAGTTCCAGTCATCGATCATCTCTTCGGCGCCCGAGAGCACGAGATCGTTGAACGCGCCACACAATCCCCCCTCCGAGGCCAACACGAGCACGAGAAGGCGCCTGGGTTCTATCGCCTCGGTAGAGACGTGCGCTTGCTCCAGGATCCCAGAGGGTATACGCGGAAGCAGGACAGCCAGAACCTCCTCCAGGATCTCTACATAGCGAGAGGAGGACCTCATGCGAGTCAGGGCCACGCGCCAGCCCCCGGTGGCGATGGAAAAGAGGGAACTCACGATGGGCCTGATACTCTCAATATTGTCCAGACGTTCCTGAAGCCCCTTGAGATCCTCCATATCAGGCAAAAGTCCCCTTGAATTCCTGAATCAGTCCCGTGATATCGTTCTCCAACTCGTCGTCAAGGCCGTCTGCTCCCTCGATACGACGAATGAGAGTCTCATAATTCTCCTGTGCATAGCGCAAAAGTTCGCGCTCAAAATCGGCGATACGCTCCAGCGGCAAATCATCCAGATATCCCTCGCTGGCGGCATAAAGGATAAGAATCTGCTGGGGCAAGGAAAGGGGCTCATTGACATCCTGCTTCAGTACCTCACGAAGCCGACGGCCATGCGTCATCTGGCGCTGAGTAGCTGCATCGATCTCTGCGCCAAAGCGGGCAAACCTTTCCACCTCTTCGTACTGAGCAAGCGTGAGCTTGATCTCGCCACTGATCTCTCGCATGATCTCCCGCTGGGCCGCCCCGCCCACACGGGATACCGACTGCCCCACATCGATAGCTGGCCTGATATTCTGATTGAAGAGATCGGCATCCAGGTAAATTTGTCCATCGGTGATGGAGATCAAGTTGGTGGCGATATAGGCGCTGATGTTGCCCCGCTGTGTCTCGATGATGGGCAAGGCGGTGATACTTCCTCCTCCCTCCGCATCGCTCAGGCGACACGCGCGCTCCAGCAGTCGCGCATGGAGGTAAAATATATCACCGGGATAGGCCTCACGCCCCGGAGGACGTCTCAGCAAAAGGGACAGTTCGCGATAGGCGTCCGCGTGTTTGGTGAGATCATCGTACACGATGAGTACATCCCTGCCCTGATCGAGAAACTTTTCCGCGATGGTGCAACCAGAGTACGGCGCCAGATAGAGCAAGGCGGGGGGATCGTCCGGACTGGCCATCACCACGACGGTATTCTCCATGGCATCGGCCTCCTGCAAGATACGCAAAGAGCGCAGCATAGTCGCCTTTCGCTGACCGATGCTCACATAGACGCAAAGTACATCCTCTTCCCTCTGATTGATAATGGCATCCAGAGCGATACTCGTCTTACCCGTCTGCCGATCTCCCAGAATAAGCTCGCGCTGTCCCCTTCCGATAGGCACGATGGCGTCGATGGCCTTTATCCCCGTCTGCAACGGCTCATCGACGGCCTGCCGTTCCACGACACCCGGTGCCTCTCGTTCTATGAAGCGAAACTCTCTGGCATCCACATCCCCTTCGCCATCCAGGGGTCTCCCCAGAGGATCTACCACGCGCCCCAACAAGCGCTCATCCACCGGAATGGTGATACGCCGTCCGGTAGAGGAGACGAGATCGCCCCCCTGAATGCCCTCGTCCGGACCAAGCAGGATACAATCCACCCATTCCCGTTCCAAATTCATGACCAATCCCAACACGCCAGTGGAGAACTCGACCAACTCCTCCGTCTGAGCCAACGGCAATCCCCAGACAGAAGCCACGCCATCGCCGATTCTCCGCACTGTCCCCACATCCTTGGTGGACAGATCAATGCGAATGGTCTTTCCCTCGCGCTCCAGCGATTCCAACACCCCATAAAAAGCCTCGGCTGGCCAATGCATGAGAGGTTCAAGCATGCCCGTAGGGAGCTCTTCCATGGTAGGACGTCTCTCTCGCACCATAGAAGTTGAGGGAACCGATAGGCCCGCCTCCCTCATCTCCTCCACACTCCGAATGGAAAGCTCAGAACGCCCCCCGGCGCTCTCCTGCTCCACGAGATCCGCTATACTCTCAAAGGCTTTATATGGACGCCGTCTCAGAGCACGGCCTTGCGCACTTGCTCGCCTCTCTCGCTCCTCGTCAGATGAGCTCGTTTCTGTACCGCGCGTATCACCATCACTCATACTGACCGCCCTCTTCCATACGAGAGATCAGATCCTCCCGTACCCGCTCTCGAATCTCGCTCAATTGCTGACGGATACTGTTATCGATAACCTTATCGCCCAAACGCACCTGGATACCCGCCACGAGTGCGGGGTCCTCCTTCACATCGAGCTCCACGCGTCGGTCTATCAAAGAGGAGAGGGTATCCGTCAGTGTCTCCGTCTGCTCCGCCGTCAGGGCTACGGGCGTGACCACAAACGCCGTGGGTACTCTGCCGCGCACCATACGCCGATACTCCTCCACATCGGGCTGAGACATCTGGTATATGTTGGCCGCAAAGTTTGTCACCAGGTCGTCATGGGCGCGCCGCGTGGTGACAGAACGTACCACATTCCCCGACAAATCGATGATGGTGTCCAAAATATCATCATAATGCCGCGTCACGATCTCGTTCCGCTGTCGATATAGATCCAAGCGCATCTCATCTGTCAATTGATCGAGGCGCTCCCGGGCCTCCTCCATGAGTTCCGTGCTTCGCTCGGAGGCTTCCCTTCTCGCGGCACTCACGATCTCCTCGGCCTCTTCCTCCGCCCCTTGAATACGCTCTTCCCATTCAGCCTGCAGGCGCGATGCCTCCGTTTCCTGCGTGCGAGCTTCTTCCAACGTCTCAGAGATAGTATTACTGCGCTCGTTTAACCTTTCCCGCAGCGGGCTGAACAGGAATCGATTCAGCAGAACCACAAGTACCAGGAAATTGATGACCTGAAAAAGCATCGTGGCCCAATCAAGTTCCAGCATCTGCTATCCCCCTAGAGGCCAAATATATTGCCAAAGGGGTTGGCAAAGAGAAAGACAAGACAGACCAAGAGCACATAGATCGCTGCAGACTCGATGATGGCGAGCACGATCAACAACATAGCCTGGATGGTATCCGCCACACTGGGCTGACGCGCCATATTTTCAAAAGCCTTGATTACGGCCCGCCCCTCCATGAGAACTACAGTAACGGTACCCAAAACGATGGTGATCAATACGCCGACGGTGGTGATAATCGAGAACTGAAACACCTGCTCCGGTGCCATCTAGATCACACTCCTTTCTTTTTGAAAAATCTCCACATACCAAAAGCTCACGTCGCAGCAGTTCCCCCCGAACTGGAAGAAGCACTTGTCATGCTCCCCGTGGCCTCCACGATGTAGACGAGCGTGAGCACGGTAAAGACCAACGCTTGGAGTACGGAGGTGAGCATGCTTAAAAAAGTCATAGGAATGGGACCCAAAACGGGCAGCAACATAAAAAAGACCGCCACGATAATCTCGCCAGCAATGATATTACCGAACAATCGCAGGGCCATGGACAGCGTCCGACTCACCATGCTCAAAATGTTCATGGGTAGCATGATGATGGGGCTGGCCAGACTCTTCAGATGTTCCAGCCCCCCCCGCCTCTTGACACCAAAGTATTGGGTCGCACCCAGTGAGACAAGGGAAAAAGCCACCGTGGTATTTAGACTACGAGTGGGGGCCTGAAAGCCGGGCATTATGCCCAATAGATTGGAGATGACTATAAAGATTATCATCGTTGTCAAAAACGATACGACGTCGGGAAGGACACGTCCTCCCATATTATCTATGAGGTTTTCTATATACTCGATGATATATTCCAACAAAAGTTGCCACTTGGGAGGGTCCCAGGCACGATGGTTGCCATCGGCCAACATAGCCAGCCCGCTGAGGATGGCAACCACTATCGAAGTATGAACTACGGTATCCTTTATCGCGATGCCATAGATGGAGAACATCGTCTTGGGAAATAGATCCTCAATGCCCATATCTACCTTCGCCTCCCGTACCCAAAAGGTGGTAGTCCCGAAAAAGTAACACTTCAAATCCAGACAAAGGAGAGCCAGCGCCCCAACAAAGAACCAAGGATCAGCCCTCCAGAAGCGACGAGCCCCTGCCGTGCCACAAAAAGCAGGAAGGGAGCAAGAAGAACTAGACGCCACAAAAGTCCCCTGGCCATACGCCTTCCCGCCATGGTGGGATTCTGATCGGCAACCCGCGCGAGGGACCAGCGCAACAAGAAAAGGTGAAGGCTTGAAAAACCAACCCCGACCAAAGTCCAACAAACACCCCGTACCAGCAGGATCCCCATCATCCGCTCTGCAGATCCTCGATCTCCTCGTCGGACAGGGGTTCGTACAAGACGCCCTCAAGATCGGAGGGCAAAGCATCGGAAGCGACGTTCGACACAGCCTCCTCGACAACCGGAGCACCCGTCAACACGACGCATCGTCCCTTTTCGACACACAGGATGCCCTCACCCACCGCCATTTCCTCAATGTCGCCGTCGACGTGAAAACGGATCGCCCCCTGTGACAAAGAAGCGATCAACGGAGCATGCCCTGGCCAGATACCCAGTAGACCATCGGCAAGGGGGACCTGCAGCCAGTCGACCTCCTCCTCATACACGGTCCTTTCCGGAGAGATGATCTGCAAACGGATGCGTTCTGAAGAGGAAGGGGATGCGCTCATAAGGACTCGGCCTTTTCTGTCGCACTATCTATGCCCCCCACCATATAAAATGCCTGCTCTGGGAGATCATCATGCTGACCTTCCAGGATTTCCTCGAATCCCCGCAACGTCTCTTCCAGGGGTACATATTCTCCCGGAACGCCCGTGAACCTTTCCGTGGTAAAGAACGGCTGCGTCAAGAAACGCTGCAATCGCCGCGCGCGCTGGACAACAAGACGATCCTCCTCGGACAGCTCCTCGGTGCCAAGGATGGAGATGATATCCTGCAAATCCTGATGTCTGGCCAGCGTCTCCTTGACCTCGTTGGCGATGCGCACGTGTCGCTGGCCCACATAGCGAGGCTCAAGCATCTTTGAGGATGACTCCAGGGGATCGATGGCAGGATACAGCCCCTGACTGGCAAGGCGCCTGGTCAGGACGGTGACAGCGTCCAGGTGGCTAAAGGCCGCCACGACGCCGGGATCCGTTATATCGTCCGCCGGAACGTATATGGCCTGAATGGAGGTAATCGCCCCCTGCGCCGTGATACTGATGCGCTCTTGAAGCTGAGCCATCTCCGTGGCCAACGTGGGCTGGTAACCCACAGCGCTGGGAACTCGGCCCAACAGGGCCGACACCTCCGCCCCGGCCTGTACATAGCGATAGACGTTATCGATGAACAAAAGCACGTCGCGTCCCGCATCGTCACGAAAATATTGGGCCATGGTCAAAGCAGTCAAGGGAATACGTAAGCGCGCACCGGGCGGTTCATTCATCTGTCCAAAAAGGAGGACGGTGTCCTCCAACGTGCCGCTCTCCCTCATCGTCTCCCAGAGTTCTTGCCCCTCACGGGTACGCTCTCCCACACCGGCGAAAACCGCCACCCCCTCTTCCGTCCGCGTGCCGTGATGGATCAGTTCGATGACCAACACAGTCTTGCCCACGCCTGCCCCGCCGAACATGCCGATCTTGCTGCCCCGACCAAAGGGCGTCAGCAAGTCGATGGCTTTGATGCCCGTCACCAGGGGCTCATCGGAAAGCTCCTGTTCCCTGAGAGGCGCCGCCTGACGATGAATGGGTCTGCGCTCCAATCCCTCGACGAAACCATCACCGTCGAGAGGTCGTCCCAGGACATCGAACAGATGGCCCAACGTCTCCTGACCGACGGGTGTCTGGATAGGAGCGCCAGTATCTTGCACCCGCATGCCCCGGCTGAGGCCCGCCGTGGAACTCATGGCGATACAGCGCACCGTCTCGGGATCTGTATGCTCCTGAACCTCCAGGACCAGATCCTCATCATGGGGCTGTTTCACCAAGAGGGCGCTATTGATCCCCGGCAGATTCCCGACCGCGAATTGGGCATCCACCACCACCCCCATGACACGGGCCACACGTCCTATACGCAAACGAACCACTCCTCCAGAAAGCAATAAATCCTGTATTTACTCTGAAACAGACAACATTCTAAAGCATATGATAACCGATCTGCGCAAGAATTGCAAGAATCAACGGCGACAGCACGCTTAATACAATAAGAGACGCATATACCACCGTCCCAGTGAACGACCACTCACTACGCACGTCATGCGCTCCCATAGATCTTTACCGCTCATCCTTGCCACATGCGTCCTTTTACTTGCCAGCCCTTAACCTACCACAGCCCTCCTTGTCCTGCTGCGCTGCTTACTGCTCCTGCAGGTGCTACCCCTACGATAAAAAAGCATACGGTTCCCGACGCACAAAAGGACCGCTCAGTCCAGACCAAAGAACGCTTTACCATTCTCCAGCATGATACAGTCGGCGATCTCCTCTGCCGTGCTCTCGCTGACGAAATCGGCGGCGATCTTTTTCTCCAGGACGCCTGCGATGCCGCGCTTGGCCTGCAACGAATACCCCACATTGCACCAGGGCAAACGTGTATCCGCACCATAGGCAAATATCTTGTTGAATGGTACGCCGTCCAACCATTCGGAGAGGGCCCGGCCGCTCTCGGTGGGATTCATGGTCCAGGCCCAACACATATCGGGCCAGACGTTGGGATAGTTCTTGGCGATGGCTCCCAGTTCGGAAGCCCAGGGCCAGGAGGCATGAAAGATATCAAAGCGCACGGAGCGATAGCGATCAAAGAGGGGGATCAGGTGAGAGGCCTTGGTGCCATTCAACGAACCCCAGTTGCCGGCCAGATAGCCGGTATGAACCTGTACGGGAAGATCGTCGTCGCTGGCCCGCTGCAATAGACAATGAAGCAAATAATCCCCCAGGCGGCGTCCCGTCTGCGCATCGACAGCCCCCGTGTTCTGCTGCACGCCACCCCAAAAGGTCTTGCGACTGCGAATCCGCGAGAAGGCGCGTTCCGCTTCACAGCGCGTGGGAGAGCCCACACGCAGGTCGCGTCCGTAGGCCATGCCCACCTTGATGGCGGCCAGTTCACCCGTGGCATCGAAACGATCGATGGCCGCGTTCAGGGCGACCACAAGCTGGTCCAGGGTGTGGATGGACCGTCCGGTGAAACGTTCCAGGGCCACGATGGGAGCCTCGTCCACCATCTCAAAGAGAGAGTCCATACGAAAGGCGAAGCGATAGGTAGAGGGAAAAAGCCCTTCCTTCAAAGCGTTCTCGTTATCCAGGCGAAAACGTCCATCCTGGAGAGTCCAGGCGTTCTGGGCCTTTTCGTGGACGAAGAAAGAATACACCTCCTGTGCCGACTTTTCCTCTAGCAGGGACTGCAGCGCCTCGGTGATGGCCTCGAAATTCGCTGGCCCGTATTCCATACCCAGCAGTTCCCGGCAGCCGAGGCTCACCGCGCGACCATAACCCGTGGCGCGGATCTTGGGCCATAATTCGGCGATCTCCTCCTCTTCCACACCCTCCTGATCGCGGGGCCGCTCCCCCTTGGCAATAAAGAGGTCAGCCTCGGCATAGCCCAGCAGGCTTCGAAAGGTATAGTCCTCCCGATTGGCATCGAACGCTTCGAAATCGGCGTGGTGATCGTGATGACAGAACAGGGCATGATCCATCACATACTCGCGAATGGCAGACATGGCATCGTCTCCTTATGAAATTATCTCAGATCAACGGTTTTCAGCGATACGCCTGGGGCACATATGGCGGCAGCCCCTGTTCGGCGAACAGGCGGTCAAGGCGGGCAAAGCGCTGCCGCCCGTCCACGAGGGGTACGTCCAACCAATCCTTGCCTATCAGAGGCTTGGCATAGGTGACGAAATCGTCAGTCACGTCGGTGCGGCTCGGGGCGATCCAACGCTCCGGAAAGGCGCGTTCCGAGTTAGCCACCAGTTCCAACGGGACCTTGTCATAGTCGACTCCATAGATGGGACCGGCCTTGCGCAGGATGGTGGCCATATATCCCGACTGCCCCTCCGCGGCCAGCAGGACCGCCTTTTGGCCCACAGCATAGGCCTCCTCCACATCCACGACGGAGGCCGAGGCCATATCATGGCGTTGGTGCGTGCCCGTCACGTTAGAGCGCGCGCTGCCCCTGGCGGCAAGCCCCACCTCATTGAGGTAATTGACCACCACTTGGGCCACCGTCGTCTGGCTGGCAGAGAACTCGACGTGACCAAAGGCATCCCTATATTCGCCGAGTCCCCCCACATCAAAGCCCTCGCTGACCACCACCAGGGCCCGCCCTCGCTCCCCGAGCATGTCATTCACGCCATCGGCAAGCTCGGCCAGGCCCAGGCCCGACTCGGCCAAAAAGATGAGCAGGGGCATCTCGCGTTCCGGATCGGCCAGACGAGCGGCGGCGGGGATAAACCCGATGCGGCGGCCCATGGCCTGCATCACCAATACCGGATCCGAGGGCGAGGCGCCCCGATTCTCCTCCTCCGCCCCCTGCACCATGAACGTCCAGTAACGGGCCACGCTGCCATAGCCGGGAGTATGATCGATCAGCTCGAATGCGGAATCGCCCACGTCGTTGTCGATGGTCTTGGGAATGCCCACAGCCACCAGGTCCAGCCCCCGTTCAGCAACCAATGCAGCCACCTTGTGGGCCGTGTCCATAGAGTCGTTGCCGCCGTTGTACAAAAAGTATCCGATATCGTGAGCCCTGAGCACCTCGACGACGCGCTCAAAATCCTCGCCGTTCTCCGCACGCAGCTTGTAGCGACAGGTGCCGATGGCGCCGGCCGCTGGCGTCACCCGT
The DNA here is from genome assembly GCA_964567975.1 of uncultured Anaerolineales bacterium. GTDB lineage: Bacteria > Chloroflexota > Anaerolineae > UBA1429 > UBA1429 > JAWLEV01. The sequence continues at coordinate 9,654 of CAZMOW010000083.1, forward strand.
AACAGAGCGATCTCTTCTTCTTCCTGAGCGGACAGATCCAGCAACTCCTCCCTCAAGACCCCCTCTATACCATGGTAACCGGCATAAATCCTGTCAAAAGTGCCCGGTCGCGCCCGGCAGGCCTCCACAACCCCCTGCAGAGAACTGTTGATCACAGGTGAAGGCCCGCCCGACTGGGCAATCAAAAGATTCCTATTGACCATCGCCTTTCCCCCCTTGCCCCCCCACAAAATGTTGGTACCTAGTATACGGCTGACGAGATAACTAGCAAGCAAAGACCAGCAAGACCTCATCCTTGCAGCGTCAGGACGGATAGCAGTTCCAGGTCATCGGGATGTTCCACTGTATCCATCTCCGCTTGCCCTGCCATATGCCAACTGCCCCTCCTCCCCAAAGCCTCCATGGCCAGGCTGATGTTGGCCATACAGATGCCACCGTCATATAGCGGATACTGTCCCCGCTCGCCGCCAAGATATTTGAGCGCGCCGGTGGTCACAAAGAGCATCAGGTGCCCATCCTGCCACAGGAAACGCCAGGGTTGAGCATTGAGGGCCGAGGGGGCCCAGCGCCCCGCCTCGATGAGGGGAGAGATCTTCGACGGGGGTGTGGAGGAGTGATCAAAATCGCCGTTGAAGAACAACTCCTCCACAGGCCTTCTTTTCCGTCCTCCGGCCAGCGTGCGGGCCACGGCATCGATGGTACCGCCGATGCCCGAGGCAGGGCGTCCAAAAAAGACGCTGGCCCCCATGCGTGCCTCGTCCGGGAGTCCAAAACGCGACCGAAAAGAGTCCTCCGCGCCCAGAGCGCCAATATAGCAGGTGCCGATATCCAGAGCGGTGAGGCGCACCACCACCTGCTCCACGTGATAGCCAAGATCGGTCAACGGATATTCCCCCACCGCATAGGGCACCATGACGTGAGGCGGCGTCATGAAACGGCCATAGGCACTGCGAAGGACCCAGCCCTCATCATGGGGCGTATAGTCACGTACAAGGACGCGAAAGGTATTGTCACATATCAGGGGGACGGCATTGGACGCCATCTCCCGCACCCGGTCAAGGATGTCCTCCGATAGAGACTCCTCATCGTATCGACGTACCGATCTGCGCGCCATGATGGCCTGATACAATTCCTCGTTCATCAGCATCTTGGCTCCCTCCCCTGGCATACAAAATCTCCATGCATCACCAACCAGGTCGATTGTAGATGGGGATGAACAAGTAGGATCTCATTTCTCCCTCATGTGCCCTTTTCTGGGAAAACGGTTCCCAAAGTGTCCTCATCACTGAGATCGCCAGCGATTAGAGTCTCGAGACCAGGTTTCATGACCTGTAAGG
>CAZMOW010000084.1:0-10877 GCA_964567975.1 uncultured Anaerolineales bacterium
CGTCGGGAACGGCGGTGCGCATGCGGTTATCCACGCTGATGCCCTGACGCGTGGCATTGAGCCCCAACACCTCCAGGCCCAGGTTCTCCACGTTGGGGGCGCGGCCCACGGCGGACAGCGCCCGTTCAACCTCCACCTCCTCCTCCCCGTCGGGCCCTTCCATGTGTACCAGAAGCCCGGCGTCGGTGTTTTCCAGGCTCGTGACCCGCGTGTCGGTCAGCACCTCGATACCCTTTTCTGCAAAGCTCCAGGCCAAACCCTCGCCGATGGAGGCGTCCATGAGGGGCGCCAGATGGGACAGCATCTCCACCAGGGTCACATCCACCCCCAGCGTATTAAAGAGGCTGGCGAACTCGACACCGATGGCGCCGCCGCCGATGATGCAGATGCTTTCGGGCAGGGGATCCAGGGACAGGGCCCCTTTGGAATCGACGACGCGGGGATCGTCCAGCCCGGGAATGGGGATGCGCAGGGGACGCGAGCCCGTGGCGATGATGATGTTGTCCGCTTCCACGGTCTCTTCCCCCTCGTCGGATTGCACCCGCAGCACGTGGGCGCGCGCAAAGGCGGCCTCGCCCTCCATGACGGTCACCCCCGCCCGATCCAGGAGCATGCTGGTACCGTTCACGAGCTTTTCCACCGTCTGCGTCTTGCGCTCCTGCATCTTTTGCCAGTCGATCTGTGGCTCTCCCACGACGACGCCGAATGCTTCCGCCTCTTTGGCCAGGGCATAGATCTCTGCGCTGCGCAGCAGGCTCTTGGTGGGGATGCAGCCCCAGTTCAGGCATACCCCTCCCACCCGGTCCCTTTCAATGCACACGACCTCTGCGTCGAGTTGGGCGGCTCGCAGGGCCGCGACGTAACCGCCGGGCCCGGCACCGATGATGGCGATATCAGCATGTGTCATGAATTCCTCCTGAAAGTCTATTATAGGCTCTACTGAAAAAGTGCTTCGAGCTGTCAGACACTCACAGTGCCTGACAGCTAAACGTCTAATCCTCTTGTCAAACGGATATATCGAAAAGTCGCTGAGCCGTCATCCGTTCCGTGACGCGGTGTGGCTCCACGATCCAGGGACCGTCCAGGTGCAGCGTGACGGAGATGCGGTCACCTCTGCCGACCGCGAACTCGCGCTCGCCGTCCAGGGCCAGGACCGACGATTCCTCTGCGTCCATGACCACTGTGTCCCCTGCATCCAGCAGCTGGGCCGATACGACACCCACTGGGCGGATCAGTCCCGGCCCGATGGGAGCCAATACGTGACGTCCGGCCTCGGGGGAGAGGAAAAGGACGGCCCCCTCTGGCTGCTTGGGCGTGGTGGGACACACCACCCCAGCGATGGCCGAGAGTCCCGTGCTGTTCGCGTCGCCCCGCGTGACCACGATCTGTCGCACGTCCTCCACGTCCCACACGGCCCGGGAGCCGACAAAGCGCCCGCGCAGCACGGCCACGTCGACCAGGGCCCTCTCGCGAAAAGCTTTGTCGATGGCGATCTCCAGCCACTTGTGGCGAAAAGTCACCTCCTGGAGGGCGACCGCTCCGCTGGCCACGGCCCCCGCTGCCAGCCCGGCAACAGTCTCCTTCACGCAGCCGGACAGCACGTTGTTGGTGCCCGTGGACAGGGGGAGGAGGGGGGTGTCGGCGGCCCCCTTGGAGACGGCGCGCATGGTGCCATCGCCCCCGAGAACGAGGATGCAGCCAGCGCCCGCCCGGTGCAAAAGGAAAGCCGCGTACTCCGAGTCCCCGGCCTCGTTGGTGACGGGCATCTCCAACATCTCCACCCTGGGCACGGCCCCCTGAGCGTCGAGGCCCTCGATGGCCCTGCTTCCCAGATGGAGCCGATCGGGCATGACCAGCACCCGCTCCACGCCCATGGCGCCCAGCCCGACGAGGGCACGGCGTATGCCTCCCATCTTGTCCTGGTGGCCCACCGTGGTGGCGTGGGCCACCAGGCGCCGTATATCCTTGCCTGCTGCCGGGTTGGCGATGAGGCCCACCAGGGGATCCGCTGCGTTCAGGGGGCTCCCTTCTCGTAAAGTTCGTCAACCTGTTCCGCCGAGGGCAGGGACGTCTGTGCGCCGAGCACGGTGGTGGCCAGGGTTCCGGCGCAGGTGGCATAGCGCACCGCTTCCACCACCTCGAGGCCCCCGAGCAGCCCCACGGCCAGCCCACCAACAAAGGCGTCGCCGGCCGCCGTCGTATCGACCACGTCGACTTGATGGGCCGGCACATGCACCGTGCATTCGTCCGTCAGCAGGAGGGCGCCCTTTGCCCCCAGGGTTATCACCACGACAGGTATACCCTTCTCTCGCAGCGCACGCCCGGCCTCTTGGGCAGCGTCCAGATTATCCACCGACAGCCCCGTAAAGGTCTCCGCCTCCGTCTCGTTGACGACCAGGCAATACAGACCCTCGAAAAAATCAGAGGAGACGGGATAGGCCGGCGCGGGGTTCAGGATGACGCGGGACCCAAATCCACTGGCCAGGGCGATGGTTTCGCGCACCACGGGCAGGGGAATCTCGAACTGCATGATGACATACGACATCTGCGCCAAAATTCTTTGCGCCGCGCGCACGTCCTGCATGGTTATCTGGCCGTTGGCTCCCGGCGCGACGACGATGCTGTTCTCCCCGGCGCGATCCACGATGATCATGGCGATGCCGCTGGGAGTTTTGGTGTCCCGCACGATCTGGGCGGTACCCACGCCCTGGGCGCGCATGTTGTCCAGGATGCTGGCGCCGAAATCGTCCTCCCCGACGCGACCGATCATCTCCACCTCTGCCCCCAGCCTCGCCGCCGCCGCGGCCTGGTTGGCACCCTTGCCCCCCGGTATGGTCGTGAATCCCCGTCCGTGGACCGTCTCTCCGGGGCGGGGCATCTGCTCGGTACGCACGACGAGATCCATATTCAGGCTTCCCACCACGGCTATCTCGGACATGATCTCGCTTTATCTCCTTTTTGGCCAACCCGCATGACGATTCTACCCGCATCGCTGTCCCTCGTCAAAGCGGAGGCTTTTTCCCGAATTGACATGAGGAAACAAGCCGCCTATACTTGATCTGTTATGTCCTTATTGAAAAATAGGTGATGCTTTTTATGCAAGTTTTCCCTTTTACAGCCATTGTAGGTCAAGAGCGCATGAAACGTGCCCTGGTCTTGAACGCCATCAGTCCGCAGATAGGGGGCGTTCTCATTCGTGGAGAGCGCGGTACGGCCAAGTCCACGGCGGCGCGAGCCTTGGCGGCCCTGCTGCCCGAGATAGATGTCGTTGCCGACTGTCCCTTTAACTGCGATCCGAATGATCCCGAGCAGATGTGCGATATGTGTCGTGAGCGTTTTGAGGAGCAGGCGTCTCTGCCTGTGGAGCAGGCGAGGACGCGGTTTGTGGATCTGCCTGTCAGCGCTACGGAGGATAGGGTGGTAGGGACCCTGGATATGGAGCGGGCCATCAAGCATGGCGAGCGCCGCTTCGAGCCCGGTGTCCTGGCCACGGCGAACCGCGGGCTTTTGTATGTGGATGAGGTCAATCTCCTGGACGATCATGTGGTGGATCTGCTGTTGGACTCGGCGGCCATGGGTGTCAACGTGGTGGAGCGCGAGGGGATCTCTTTTTCGCACCCCGCGCGATTCATCCTGGTGGGTACCATGAACCCGGAGGAGGGGGAGCTTCGTCCTCAGTTGCTGGATCGCTTTGCTCTCTGTGTGGATATCCAGGGTATTCTGGATCCGGACGCCCGCGTGGAGATAGTCAATCGACGCATTGGGTACGAGGAAGATCCCGAGGCCTTTTATCAGGAATGGTCCGAGATGGAGGACATGCTTTCTGAGCGCATCGCCCAGGCGCGGAGGCTGTTGCCCGACGTCACATATGAGGCGCAGGATCTGTACTTTATTGCCGAGCTTACGAGCGAGATGGAGGTGGACGGGCACCGGGCCGATATTGTCATTCTGAAAGCGGCTCTGGCCCATGCGGCGTTCGGGGGCCGTGAGGCCATCGATAATACGGACATTCTGCTGGCGGCGGAGCTTGCCCTGCCCCATCGTCTGCGAAGACAGCCCTTTGAGGACACGGATAGCAAGATGGCCGTGTTGGAGCAGCGGCTGGAAGAGGCGCGCGATAACGGAGAGGAGCCCTCGGAGCGTCAGCGGGTGGAGCGGAGCGCGCTGGAGGGTAAAAAAAAACCGAGTCTCTGAGCGCGGACGCGCAGGCTGAATCCCAGGCCCCCGCACAGGATGTCCCCATGCGGGGGCATCACGCGGATACGAAACCTCTGGATCATCTCCGTGACGGGGGACAATCAGTCAGCGTCGGTGACATCTTCAAGCCTTGGGGATTCAAGACTCCCCTTGACAAAACGGGCCGGCGGTCGGCGGGCAAGCGCAGCTATACGATCACCACTCGCAAGCGCGGACGCTATATCTATGCGCGCCCGGCGCGGGAGCAGTACGATGATATCGCTTTGGACGCCACGGTGAGGCAGGCGGCGATTCATCAGAGCGAGCGGGAGCACGGGGATACGGCCATCACCATTCGCGGGGAGGATCTGCAGCGCAAGGTTCGCGTGCGCAAGGCGTCCAACCTGATCGTCTTTGTGGTGGACGCGAGCTGGTCCATGGCCGCCGCCGAGCGTATGAAGGCCACCAAGGGGGCCATCATGTCCCTCTTGGTCGATGCCTATCAGAAGCGCGATCGCGTGTGTATGATTTCCTTTCAAAAGGACTCGGCGACGCTTGTGCTGCCCCCGACGTCCAGTGTGGAGATGGCCAAAGAGGCGCTACGGGAGATCCCGGTGGGGGGAAAGACCCCTCTCTCGGCGGGCCTTTCCATGGCCTATCAGGTGATCAAGCGGGAGGAAAATCAGAACGACGATCTGCGAACGCTGATGTTCCTTCTTACGGATGGGGCGGGCAACGTCTCCATGATGGGCATGCCCCCTCGTGAGGAGGCACTCCTGGTGGCGGATCTTTTTGCCCAAAAGTGCGTTCATTCCGTGGTGATCAACACCGAGCATCAATCCCTGGATCGGGGGCTGGCACAGGAGTTGGCCGATGCGCTGGACGCGCCCTGTGAGAGCCTGACCGATATGCGGGCGGAGAATCTGTATCATACGGTGCGGCGGGTGCTGCAAAAATAGGCGGACGAACTATGGAGAGGTCGAGACAAAGGCAACTCTGGGCTGATTCGTTGCTCCTCCTGGTCGCTCTGATCTGGGGAGGCACATTCGTCATGGTCAAGGATGCCGTGGCCTCCTATCCCGTCTTTCCCTTTTTGACGTTTCGCTTTGGCCTGGCCACGTGCGTCCTTGTCCTGGTCGGAGGGCTGCGATTGGCAAACTTGGATTGGAGGCAGGTCGGAGCCGGCGTCCTCATCGGGCTCTTTCTCTTTGCCGGCTATGCCTTTCAGACCGTGGGTTTGCGCTATACCAGCGCTTCCAACGCCGGTTTTATTACGGGCCTCTCCGTGGTCCTCGTGCCCCTGTTTTCCGCCATTCTGCTTCGTCGTCCCCCCGCCATCAAATCCCTGTTGGGCGTTTCCTTTGCTCTTTTGGGGCTGGGACTCCTGACCCTTTCCCAGTATCGCCGGGTGGCCAAAGGGGATCTTTTGATCCTGCTCTGTGCCCTTTCCTTTGCCTTGCACATCGTCAGCGTGAGCGCTTTTGCACCACACACCGATCCCCTGGCTTTGACCATCGTACAGACGGCTACGGTGGCGGTGATCAGTACCGTGGTCGCTTTTGTTCGCCATCCTCTGTTCTGGGATCTTTCGGTACCCTGGTTTGCTGCGTCCTTTACGGGCATCCTGGCCACGGCCGTCGCTTTTGCCATTCAGACGACCATGCAGCGCTTCACCACACCCACGCATACGGCGCTCATCTTTTCGGGAGAGCCCGTCTTTGCCGCCCTTTTCAGCGTGCTTCTGACCCAGGATGTCATGACGGGGCGGGGCGTTGCTGGGGGCATACTGATCGTTTTGGGCACCGTCGTCAGCGAGGTTCACTGGTCTGACGCGGTAGCTCGGTGGGTATCCCGTTTTCTGGCCCCTCACTATGTGACGGCGCTGCTTCTGGTGGTGATAGCCCTGGCGGATCCCATCTCTTTGGGGCGGGGTCTTCTTTGGGCCGCTGGTCTGAACCTGTTGGCCGTCGTGGGCCCCCTCTTTATTTTCAAGCGCGAGTTGCGCCGGGGGGCCATCAGCGACTGGCATATCTCCGACCGCCTGGAGCGGTTGCAGTTCGTACCCGCTCTTGCCCTCGTCTTTGCCACGGGTATCCCCCTGTTGCTGATCATCTTTCTGGGTGGTCCACGACCTTTTCTTGCCCTCTTTTCTTCCGCGTTTCTCCTCATCGTCGTGGAGATGTGCGTCACCATGTGGTGGAAGATCAGTGGGCATGTCTCCACGGTGGCACTGGGCACGACGATGGCCACAACCTTTTTGGGCGCCTGGGCTTCCCCTTTGATGTTGCTCATTCCCCTGGTGGCCTGGGCCCGGGTCAAGGTTGGTGCCCATACGGTCATGCAGACGCTGGCCGGTGGGCTCGCTGGCGTCGCCACCTCCCTCCTCTCACTTCATCTGTACCGTATGCTTTGAGCGCAAAGCGTGCGTGTTGCGAGATAGTTTGCCAGAAGGTATAATGCAGTCGTCGATCGGGAACGGAGGTCGGATGTTTCTTTATGGCTGTAGAATAGCATCCCCATCGTGTACCAAGAACCGTTGCGGTATACAAGTGGTAGCATAGCAGGCAAGGAGGCAGGCGATGGACAGGATTAGATGGCGTTATGCTGGATTACTCGTCTTGGCGCTGGTTTTGATCCTCATGGTGACCATATCTGGTTTGGCACAGGAGCAGACCACCCCCACACCTACTGAGGTGGAAGAGGAAGAGGTGGTGGTGGACACGCCCTCGCCCGAGATCGGGGAAGAACTGGACGTAACGCCCACGGTGCCCATCACCCCGACTGTGGATATGACAGAAGAAGAGGCCGATGAGGAGGAAGAGGTCGTGGTGGCAGCCACGGAGGAGGATCAGGAGCAGGGTCTGGAACTGACCATCTACAATCAGAACCTGGGATTGGTCAAAGAGATGCGAACTTTTGATCTGGAGGAGGGCGAGAACGAGGTGCGCTATGCGGGGGTTGCCTCCGAGATCGATCCCACGAGCGTGCATCTCGTCTCCCTTACCGATCCCGAGGGCACTGCGGTGCTGGAGCAGAATTATGCCTACGATATTGCCAGCACACGCGATCTTTTGCTCAAGTACGTCGAGCAGGAGATCTCTGTCCGTACCATAGAGGGGGATGTCTATACCGGTACGCTGCTTTCGGGTATGGATGACGTCATCCTTTCCACTGAGGAGGGCTTTAGGGTGGTCAAGATGGCCCAGGTGCAAGAACTCTCCTTCCCCGCATCTCCTAAAGAATTGGTTACCAAGCCCACCCTTGCTTGGCTCGTGCGGGCGCCGGAAGCGGGCGAGCAGGACGTGCGCATAACGTATCTGACCGGAGGTATCAACTGGCAGGCCGACTATATCGCCACCTTGGGAGCCGATGATGATACGCTATCCGTGATCGGATGGGTGACCTTGAACAATCGAAGCGGGGCGACCTATGAGGATGCCAAGTTGAAGCTTGTCGCCGGTGATATACATCGCGTGTCAGGAGCCGCGCCCAAGTTGGAAGCGGAACAGGAGATGGCGCGCGGGGTGGCTGAGGACGCTGGGGTCGAGGAGAGGGGGTTTTTCTCCTATCATCTGTACGAGGTTGGGCGGCCCGTCACCGTTCGCGATCGCCAGACCAAGCAGATCGAGTTTGTGACCGCGCCGGACGTGACCGTGGACAGGGTCTTTGTGTACGAGCCCTCCCCGACGGTGCGATTGTCCGCTGATAGAGCCATCACCGAGCGCACCTACGGCCTGGATCTGGACAAAAAGATCCAGGTCATGCTCGAGTTTGTCAATGAGGAGGAAGATGGCTTGGGCATCCCTCTGCCAAAAGGGAGGGTTCGCGTCTATAAAGAGGATTTGGACGGCGGCACCGAATTTGTGGGAGAAGATGCCGTCGATCATACGCCAGAGGGAGAGGAGCTTTCCCTGCTCCTTGGAAACGCCTTTGATGTGGTGGGGGAGCGCACGCAGATCGCCTTTGAGCAGGTGAGCGAGCGTGTCATAGAGGAGAGCTACAGGATCGCGTTGCGTAACCAGAGGGATGAGGAGGTTATGGTGCGCGTCATTGAGCACCTTTTCCGTGCACAGGATGCGGAAGTACTGTCGAGCAGCGAGGGGTATGAGATGCTCGATGCCAATACGTTGCAGTATGAGCTTGACGTGCCGGTGGAGGCCGAGACGGTGGTCACCTACACTGTACGTTACGAATGGTAGATCGCGCCCAGCACCCATAGAATGCAGCCCCAGGACCCATACGGTCCTGGGGCTTTTTGATACCCCGCAGATCAAGTCCCCCGTGTGCTTTTCTCGGCACCTTCATCATCGGTTTACGTCGCCTTTACCCCCCTTTGTGTTATCTTTAACGTTGTTTTAAGGGGCTCTTTACTCCAAAAGGCCCTTTGTTGTGCTACCCTGTAGATAGTGGAAATGGGATAGGATATCTGCAGGAGTGGCGATGCGAGATAGCATAAAAAGATTATTACTGGCCGTTCTTCTGGCGACTGTTGCTGCTTTGTCCCCCGTGGTTGTTGCGGAGGAGCCCGCGGTGGCGGGTGAGCTGGGCCTTGTGCGCTCCGAGGGGGATTTCCCCCGTCTGGAGACAAGTCGGCTGATGGGGGGGGAGGAGAGCTTGCCCCCCAGGGTGGATCTAGGCGAGGGGATGCCTCCCGTTGGCAGTCAGGGGGGGCAGGGAAGCTGTGTTGGTTGGACCCTGGGTTACTATTACAAGACGTTTCAAGAGCACAGTGAGCGGGGCTGGGACATCTCGTCTGCGGAGTACCAATTCAGCCCCTCGTGGATTTACAATCAGCGCACCACCGACGAGTGTGAGGACGACGCGGGTATGTCCTATTATGATGGTCTGCGGATTCTGGAAGAACAGGGAGCAGCCACGCTGGCCTCCTTTCCCTATGATCCCAATGATACGTGTACTCAGCCCCCCTCGAGCTTGTATAGCGAGGCCTGGCCCTATCGTATCGAGAGTTTTAGGAATGTCTTTGCCGGGCCAGGATCGGCTGACATGGATGTGCTAAAGACCCTGCTGGCCGATGGCCAACCCATCGCCGTGGGTATTCCCGTTTACGACAGCTTTTTCGAGGTCACGCACAACGATCCGCTGGTACCCCAACACCGGTCGGATGAGACGCTTTATGGCGGTCATGCCATGCTCGTCGTGGGATATGATGATGACATGGGTGGTTTCAAGACGATGAACTCTTGGGGAGATGGTTGGGGAAGAGACGGGTATTGCTATCTCTCTTACGATTTTATGAAGCATGATGTGTGGGAGGGGTGGATTATGGAGGATTACGTGGCTTCTGGGCCTTCCTTCCACGGTACAGTGACGGTCAACGGGGAGGCAGTAGAGGAAAAGGTCGCGGCGCTGATAGAGGGCGTGTCCTATGCCACGGCCACCACGGAGATGCGCGATGGCGTGGCGCAATATAGCGTGCGCATTCCCGTGGATGATCCCGACACGCCCGAAAAGGAGGGCGGCTCGGAGGGCGATGTGGTATCTTTCAAGGTTGGCGCCACACCGGCTGAAGAGACGGCCACCTGGGAACGAGACGCGTCGATCCCCCTTGACCTCTCGGCGAGCACGGGAGCAAAGACGGAGCAGAAAACAGAGTATGTATTCTTCTTGCCCAATGTCTTTGTCAGAAAAGGCCCGTGATCCTTTTACTATATCCTGAAATCTCGAAATATCGAATTCCCGACGAACTCGCGCAACAAGGAGTCGTCGGGAACAAGTGCGGGGTCGGATGACTCGACCCACTGCAAGAAGGACAAAAGTCTGGCGGCCTCCAGGCCTTCTATAGAGTCCTCGGGGACGCGCAGCAGGAGCGGCTCGGCAAAGGGTTTCAGCACGGAAAGCTCATATACGAGGGCCGAGTTGAACATGACATCGGCGTTTTCCTGATAGGGAAAGATGTTGCGCTCCTCACCTCGTCTGACGCTCTCCCAGCGTTTGATCGTCGCTTGCGCCGAATGGCCCCGATAGCGCGCGTCGCGGACCAGACGTCGGAGAAGGCGAGTATCCGTCGTGGGGACGCGGTTGTGATGATCGATGTTCAGCTGCGTCAGGGCAGAGACATAGATACGAAAGACCTCGTCGGATGCCATGCCGGGTATGAGCCTGGGATTGAGGCCGTGGATGCCCTCGACGATGATGATGCTGTCTTTGGGAAGGTGCACCCGCTCTCCCCGTTCGCTCTTGCCCTGCTCAAAGTTGTAGTGGGGCAGACGCACCGCTTGCCCCTCCATCAGCTCCCGAAGCTGGGTGTTGAAAAGCTCCAGGTTGACCGCCTCCAGGGCTTCGTAATCGTACTCACCATCCTCATCGCGGGGGGTATCCTCGCGATCCACAAAATAGTCATCCAGGGCGAGGGCAAAGGGGTTCAGTTCGCCGACCATAAGCTGTATGGCCAGACGCCGGGCAAAGGTGGTCTTGCCCGAGGAGGAGGGGCCGGCGATGAGCACCAGGCGCAGCTTATCGCGCTTTTCCACGATGGAATCCGCGATGTCAGAGATATTCTTTTCATGGAGTGCCTCTGCCACGAGCATGACTTCCAGCATGCGCTCGTCCAGGACCCTGTTCAGCAGGCCGATATCCTTGACGCCCAGAATGTTGATCCAGCGGCCATACTCTCTGAAGACGGCCATGAGCTTGGGATAATCCCGAGAGGGAGGCAGGATGGTGGGATTTCGCCTGTTTGG
>CAZMOW010000085.1:0-2466 GCA_964567975.1 uncultured Anaerolineales bacterium
CCTCCCCCACCATCCGCAGCCCCGCCCCCTCCTCCGCCACGACGCGACGCCATGGGGACACCCACTACATTCGCATACAAGGGAGTCCTGCCTCGCTTTGGCGCCGCCCTCATCGACGGCCTGATCATGAGCCTCCTGGCAGCCGCCGTCAGCTATCTGATGGGCGCGGGCAGCATGAGCAGCGGAACGATTGATGCGGAGGGACTGACGTCGGTGTATGGATTGATCTCTCTGCTGGCAATCGTCTACCAGGTCGGCCTCGAGGCCAGAGGTGGCACACCGGGTAAAAAGATCCTCGGTATGCGCATCGTGGACAAGGAAGGCAACAATCCCGGCCTGGGCAAGTCCATTATCCGCAACCTGTTACGGTTCATCGACGGCCTCCCCCTCGCCTATCTTCTGGGCATCATCCTGGTGGCCAGTTCAGACGAGAAGCAAAGGCTGGGCGATCGAGCGGCCGGCACCTACGTGGTAGCCAAATGACCACATAGCCACCTGGACGGCCAAGGCACAGTAAAACCAACGCATAATAGGCGATAGACCAACGGAGGCACCTTGAGGCTTCCCTCGTTGCTGCGCGGTTCCTTTGTAGAGCGCCATAACCGCTTTCTGGCCACGGTATCCATGAATGGGCAGGAGGTAAAAGTCCACGTACCCAGTCCGGGGCGCATGTGCGAGCTACTCACGCCGGGACGCCCCCTGTGGGTCACGCGGGTGGACAAAGCGACACGCAAGACTTCCTATGATCTGGTGCTGGTCAGACACAACGGGCACCTGGTCTCCGTCGACTCGCGCCTGCCCAATGCCCTCTTTCGTGAGGCGCTGGAGGATGACCTGTCCCTGGGCGCCGACTATGAAATCATAGAGCAGGAAGTGACCCGCGATCACAGCCGCCTCGACTTTTGCCTGAGGGGATCAAAGGGCGCGCTCTGGGTGGAGGTCAAATCGGTTAACCTGGTGGAGGAAGGGCTGGCCCTCTTTCCCGACGCCCCCACGGCCCGGGGACGTCGGCACCTGGAGACGTTGGCCGCCATCGCCGCCTCGGGGGACAGAGCCGCCGTGGTCTTTGTGGTGCAGCGCTCCGACGCCGCAGCCTTTGCGCCCCATCAAGCGACGGATCCCGCCTTTGCCAACACCCTGCACCACGTCGCCCGCTCGGGGGTGATGATACGGGCCTACACGTGTCACGTGGATCTGGAAGAGATTCGCATCACCGAGCGGATTCCCTTCCGTCCCAGGCCCTAGGTATCATCTCGTCGCCACATCATTCACACGTCGTACATCAAACGCACGATGGAGAAGACCATGTCCGAAAGGCTGATAGAGATCGTCCGTGCCCACGAGGGAAGGATGACCATCCCCCTCATGGGCTTCCCCGGCATCCAACTCAATCGCTCCACGTTGAAGCAGAACACATTTAACTGGGGGACCCAGTTCTCCACCCTCTTTGCCCTGCAACGGCGTTTTCGGCCCGATGGCCTTTTCTTTTTCATGGACCTTTCGGTGGAGGCCAGCGCCCTGGGGCTACCAGTGCGCTTTCCCCTGGACGAGACGCCCTCGGTGGAGAACCACCCCATCAAGACAAAGAGCGACCTGGCCAAACTGATAAACAGCGACATCCTGAGCGACGGGCGCGTGGCAGTGTACATCGAGACCATGCGTCTCATGGGCCGTTACCTGAACGTGCTCAAGGGAGCTTATGTCATCGGCCCCTTTTCCCTGACAGGTCTGCTGATGGGAGCCAGCGAGGCGGCCATGGCCACGGTCATGGATCCCGATCTGCTCCACGCCGTGTTATCCTTTTCCTCCGGTGTCATCGGTCGCTACGCCCGCGCCCTGGAGCGCGCCGGGGCCGACGCCATCGCCATCCTGGAGCCCACGGCCAGCCTCCTGTCCCCCGACCACTTTGGCCAGTTCGCGGCCCCCTATATCAAAGAGATCGTGGACACCCTGGACACGGTTCCCATCTTGCACATCTGCGGACGCACAGATCACCTGATCGAGGCCATGATCGAGACAGGGGTCCAGGGACTGAGCCTGGGCCCCATGGTCGACTTTTTTCAGAGGATCAACGATATACCAGCGGATGTGGTATTGCTGGGCAATCTGGACCCCGTGCGGGTGCTGAACGGGCGCACGCCCAGCGGCGTCTATCGTGCAACCCGGGACCTGATAGAGTCCATGGCCCCACACGACAATTTTATCCTGAGCACGGGGTGCGACCTGCCCATGGATACGCCGCTGGAGAATATCCACGCCATGATGGACGCCGCGCGCGGACGCAAAAGAGAACAGCTCTCCACGTCAGGGCTGGATGAGGCGGATCCAGATCCGCCAACCTTGCCCTGCGACGGCAACGTCCATGCAGGACACTGATCCCATCACGAAAGCAAAAAAGAAAAAGGCCATGGGGCCTTTTTCTTTTTTGCCTTGCTTATTCGGACAGGAACACACCATCAACCTGCC
>CAZMOW010000085.1:2566-10706 GCA_964567975.1 uncultured Anaerolineales bacterium
CAACCTGCCTACTGTCCGCGCTCAGGTTACATAGGCCGGGATAAGAACTAGTGCTGCGTCAGCCGTCCCGCCAGCAACTCGATGAACTCTTGCTGTCGGGGCTCTTCCGCCATCTCTACATCCCCCACATCCGGGAAGGTCATCTCCAGGACGGGCTCTCTGACCGTCTTGCCGCCTATGCCCAGGATACCTCCCTGTTTCTCGACCCTGTAGCAGGTGATGACGTCATCTTCCATCTCCGCCTCATAGTCCGTGCCACTCAACTTGGAGGTAACTTCCAGATAGAACTGTCGCGGCGTGCCCATGCCCGCCCATGACGTGATCTTTTGCAACTCGTCCTTCTCGACATAGTCTTCTACTGGGACTTCTCTTTCCTCTGCCGCTTCTTCTTCCGGTTGGAGATCCATCATGCCCCCTTTTTTGCTAATACGCTCACAAAATACATCACCCCTACATGGGGATGAATGCCATAATGAACAGACGGCCCTTCAAATATGCCCGCCAAGCTCGATCCAAAAAATATGTTCAGATGCCTGACACTTTGCTAATAGTTCGCTCTCGTGATGTACAAAATGCGATTCTGCGATAAAAGTGACAGGCATCCGAACGCTTGACTGTGTTCTTCAGGGCAACAAGTCCCACCTTGCGCAAAGCCATGTCACAGCACTAGTGCTGCGACAATTCTCCGGCCAGGAAATCGATGAACTCCTCGTCCCGAGGTTCTTCCGGTATCTCTACATCCCCCTCTTCTGGGATGCTCACCTTCAAGACAGGTTCTCTGCTCGTACTTTCGCCGATACCCAGGAAGCCACCCGTCTTCTCGACCCTATAGCAGGTGATGATGTCGCCCTCTAACTCCGCCTCATAGTCCGCGTCGGCTATCTTGGAGACAATTTCCAGATAGAACTGCCGCGGCGTGCCCATGCCCGCCCAGGTCATGATCTTCTGTAGACCACTTACTTCCACTTCTTCTTCCGTGTAGAATTCCTCCATCCTGTCCCCCTTTTACCATTCCACGCTTACGAAAAAGGATATCTATCCCCAGACGGGGATGAATACCGGGACAAACAGATCATCTCACACCTATAAACATTATAACACATCTTTGGGGCAAAAGCAAGCGATTCTTCTCCTTTTTTTTACTGTCTTGTATATATGGCCTTGAGAAGGCGATCAAGGCCCATCTGACATGGTCAACGTCGACTGGCCACACAGGGTTCCACAGATCAGTACGGCCACTTGTCCATGCGCGTGCGTCGGTAATAACCACGGCCCGGAAACGCCGTCTCCTCCATCCAATCGTCGAGCAGGCCACGCATCTGGGATACGACGCCGCCGTAGGAGGGCTCGTCGATCAGGTTATGCATCTCGTGGGGATCGGCTCCCAGATCATACAGATCGTCGTGGCTGGAGCAGTTCCGGCCATGAAAGGGCCTATCATCCTGGGGAATCACCCCGTGCTCCCAGCCGTGCCTGGCCAGACACTCCTTATACTCAGGATACCTATAGCCGCCACCGCCATGTCCAGGAAACTGCTGGCCCTCAAAACCCACGTCCCTGGGCAATGTGGGCTCGTTCTCCACGCCGTAGAACTTCTCGCGGTCGCTCCCCAGATGCCACTTGCCCGTATAGCCACAGCGATACCCGACATCTTGCAGACGCCGCGTGAGCAGGGCGGGACGGTCCACCAACTCGTGTACCGAACACCCCAGATCCTCCACATTGCAGCACATAGCGTGTTGATGAGGATAGAGGCCGGTCATGATGGTGCTGCGCGTGGGGCTGCACACGGGACAGGCCGTATATGCCGTCTCAAAGCGCGCCCCAGTCTCGGCCAGCCAGTCCAGGTTGGGCGTCTGGCAGGACGTATCCCGGTAGCAACCCATGGCGTCCAATTTGTGCTGATCGGTGAGAATGAAGAGGATATTGGGCTTTTGCTCGTTTTCCATCTTGGCCTCCCTCGGAACAAGGTGGTTTTCTCAGCGCAACGACCTAACCTAGGACGATCCCACAATGGGCCAGACAATCAATGGTGTAGATAGGGAACCTCAGATCGCCAACACGCCCACACGTTTATCATACCGTACCCGATATATCTTGCCAACCGAAACGCCGAGAATGGACCGTCTACAAGATTGCCTTCTTATGGCCTATCGCGTATGCTGGGGTCAAATAGTGTTTGACTTTCACAGCGAGGATCAACCCTCGTGGGGCATGTTAACGGGAGATATCTATCCAGCTTGATAAAGTATCCAAGTCCCTTGAAATAGTATAAAATACTAAAATACGAATCCCGTGGGGCATGTGAAGAAAGGCGAAGGTGAAAGATGACGACTCGACGAATTGTGATTGATATACCAGAAAAGGTCTTGCTGGCAGAAAAGACAGACGCCGGCTCTTTCGCCCGCGAATTGAGAGTCTTGGCCGCCGTCAAACTGTATGAGCTTGGCCGCCTGTCCTCTGGCCGAGCCGCAGAACTTGCCGGAATGTCTCGGGTGGAATTTCTGCTGCAATTGGAAAAGTACAAGGTCTTTCCTCTTGAGGCTGAGTTGAACGATCTGGAGCAGAAGCATGCTCAAAGCCATCAGTAACACCTCTCCTCTGCTCTATCTGCATCGCGGAGGGATCCTGGAGTGGCTTCCTCAGTTGTTTAACGAGATTTGGATTCCGAACGCGGTTGTGCTCGAATTGGAAGAAGGGCAACAAGGAGGCTACGATGTGCCCAATCCCAAAGAGTATGACTGGCTTGAAATCATTGATCCCCGCATAGTCCCATCGGAGTGGCTGGCTCTGGATTTGGGAGCGGGAGAACTGGCAGCGATGTCTGGCGCTTGAACACCCAGAGCGAGTGGTTTTACTGGACGATGCATTAGCACGGCGGATAGCACAAGCGGCAGATCTGGAGGTGTGGGGTACGCTGCGGGTTCTTTTGGAAGCGAAAACTGAAGGGCTCACTGAGGCAATAGAACCCCTTGTTCGGCATTTACGAGACAGAGGCATGTGGATTTCGGAGAATACTCTAAAGAGAGTACTGACTTTGGCCGGGGAAGAAAAGGGATAAGCAACTCGCCACACAATGGCCATCGAAATAGGCCAGCTACTGTCAAAGCCGCAGGCGATTAGCTCGCAGGAAGGATCTTACAGAGGTCATATCTGCGACCATATCTGAATAGGAGTAATGATGAATCAAGAGCCAGATCGTCAAAAAGTCGCCATCCTTGGGGGCGGGTGCTTTTGGTGCCTGGAGGCCGCGTTCGACGCCCTGGAAGGTGTAGAGAAGGTGGAGTCGGGATACGCAGGCGGTACGGTGCCCAATCCCACCTACGAGGAGGTATGTACGGGAGAGACGGGCCACGCCGAGGTGGTACAGATCACGTACGATCCCTCGATCATCACCTATCGTGACCTGTTAGAAGTCTATTTCACCATCCACGACCCCACCACGTTGAACCGACAGGGGGCAGACGTGGGCACCCAGTATCGCTCGGTCATCTTCTATCATTCCCCGGAACAGGAGCGTGTGGCGCAGGAGATGATCACCGAACTGGAGAAAGCGGACGTCTGGGAGGATCCCATCGTCACCCAGGTGGAGCCGCTGGAGGCATTCTATGCCGCCGAGGATTACCACCGCGACTACTATCAGCGACATAAAGGGATGCCCTACTGCCACCTGACGATCACCCCCAAGATGGCCAAACTGCGCAAGGAACATCTGGACAAGCTGCGCACGGGATAGATGAAACATACAGGATGGCACCCGTCTTTTGGATGTCAAGTGCCTGTCAGTTTACTTTCAGTGGATGCAAGGAGTCGATCATGAGAATTGCTTCCGTTCGCGCCGTGCCCCTGACGTGGCAGTTGCCAGAAGGGGGACACAAGTGGTGGTCGGATTACGGCCCGCGCACCGAGTCCCACGCCATCATCGTGGAGGTGAAAACTGATGACGGCCTGGTGGGCTATGGCGAGGTTCATCCGGGCTATGGGCGCACGCGGGGCGCCTGCTATACGGCCAGGGCCATTGTGGAGAAGGAACTCGGCCCCGAGATCATGGGCGCGGACGCCTCCCGTCCCGAGTACGTCTGGGAAAGGATGTACAATGGCCCCCGCACAGAATTGGCGTTGACCTACGGACACGCCTGCCCCCGGCTCGGGCGACGGGGCATGACCGTCTGCGCCATGGGCGGCATCGACATGGCCCTGTGGGACATCTTTGCCCAGTCCCTGGGCGTACCCATCTACAAGTTGTTGGGAGGAGGCTACCGCACCAGGATTCCCGCCTACGCCAGCGGCGGCCATGCGCCACCGGAACACGCCGGCGAGGAGGCCCTGGGCTATATGGAAAAGGGCTTCAGGGGCATGAAAATGCGCGTCGGAGGGATGGACGCCCCCGAGCAGGTGGCCGGGTCTATAGCGCGCATTCGGACCGTGCGTGAGACCATCAGCCCCGATATCGACCTCATGCTCGACGCCCATGGCTCGCTGAACGAGACCATGG
This sequence comes from uncultured Anaerolineales bacterium, assembly GCA_964567975.1. Taxonomy (GTDB): domain Bacteria; phylum Chloroflexota; class Anaerolineae; order UBA1429; family UBA1429; genus JAWLEV01. The sequence continues at coordinate 7,062 of CAZMOW010000085.1, forward strand.
CCACGCGCCTGGCCCGCGAGGCCGAACCCTATGACATCGGCTGGTTCGAGGAACCCACGGCCAGCGACAACTGGGATGGCATGGGCCGGGTGCGGTCCGCGACGACGATCCCCATCGCCACCGGCGAGAACGAGTTCACCGTCTTTGACTTCCGCGACATCATCGCCAAGGAGGCTGCCGATATCCTGCAACCCGATCTGGCCGTGGTGGGCGGTTTTACGGCGGCCCGCCGGGTGGGCATGCTTACCCAGGCCAACAACCTGCAGTGTATCCCCCACGTGTGGGGCTCGGCCATCCTGTTCATGGCCAGCCTACACCTGGCGGCGGCCCTGCCCAACTGTCCCACCTTCGAGTTCCGGCAGGGGACCTCGGGACTTTTTACAGATCTGATCGAGGAACCCATCGAGATCGACGACGACGGATGCGTCGTCGTGCCCGACGGGCCGGGCCTGGGCGTCACCCTGGACCTGGAAGAGGCGCGGCGTAAATACCCCTTTTCCTAGAGATTATTCTTCCCCTCTTCCATGTGTGAAAGAGGGGAAGAAAGGACCGACCATGATCATCAGCGCCAGCAGACGGACGGACATCCCCGCCTTCTATACAGAATGGTTCATGAACCGCGTGCGGGCGGGATATTGCACCGTTCCCAACCCCTACAATCGCGAGCAGGTATCCCGCATCTCCCTGCGGCCCGAGGACGTGGATATCATCGTCTTCTGGACGCGGCATCCGGCGCCCCTGCTCGAGCACCTGGAGGAACTGGATCAGCGCGGCTTCAGGTACTGTTTTCACTACACCGTGCTGGAAAACCCTCGCGCCCTGGATAGACGGACCCCTTCCCTTGCCATGTCCATAGAGATCTTTCGCACACTCTCCCATGCCATCGGCCCCGACCGCATCATCTGGCGCTACGATCCCATCGTCTTCAGCAACAAGACGCCGGTGGGCTTCCATCTTGATAAGTATGAAAAGATCGCCTCCGCACTCAGGGGCTATACCTCCCGCTCGGTGATCAGCATCCTGGATATCTATCAGAGCATTGGCCCCCGGCTGGAGGCGCTGCAGGAAGAGGGCCTCGAGGTGGTGGAGCATACGGAGATCCCGTCACAGGACTTTGATAGGCTGATGACGGGCCTGGCCGAGATCGCGACGGCGCACGACATAGAGATCGCGAGCTGTGCGGAGCCCCTGGGCCTGGAGCGGTACGATATCAGGCCTGGCAAATGCATAGACGACGTCTACATCCGCGACGTCTTTGGCATAGAGGTTACGGACAAGAAGGACCCCTATCAGCGAGAAGCCTGTGGCTGCGTGGTCAGCAAAGACATCGGCATGTACGGGACCTGCCTCTTTGGCTGCCAGTACTGCTACGCCACCCGCAACTTTGAGCGGGCACACCAGAACTATTGTGCGCACGATCCCCAATCGCCCTCCCTGATGGGCTGGTACGACAAATGACCTTTTAGAGTGCCAAGGCATCGACGAACAACTATCTCAACTCCATCATATACTTGAGGTGCACTGAGCGTCGGCGATGAGATCGAAGTGAGAGGTTTCTATGAGGACGGAGAGTTCAAAGCGGGAACCGTGGAGAACGTCACCACAGGAGAAACCATCACGCTGCGGGATCTGAGCGGACGCCCGATCTGGGCGGGTCAGGGAGGACGCCAGAACCAGCGGACGCTGAATAACTGACCATCAAGACCTGGACAAGAGACCAAAGCCCAGGCGGCGCGTGAGGCGCCGCCTGGGCTTTATATAGAATCGCTTGTAACTATCTATATGAGCAGAACGGGGAGGCCCAAAGGAAACGAACCTCCCCTAACAAATTGTAGCTACTCCATGAACTTGCGCACAAAGGGAGATGTCTCCCCGCTGCGCATAAAGTGACCGGAAGGCCCTTCGCCAAGAAACTCGGAGAACCACGCCTCGTGCTGGATCTCCTCATTCAAGATCGCCTGCGCCAGGTCGTAGGTACGATGATCTTTGCCCGCGGTAACGTTGCAGATGTTGCTATATCCGCGCACGGCGCACCGCTCGGCCCCCACTAACACCTCTAATATGGCCTCAACGTCGGTGGGGTCGTCGGGCAGCCGGGCGGGCGGACAGGCCGACATGTCGTGGAAGGCCTTCATATCATCCGGCAACTTGCCCCCAAGCTCATAGATGCGGGGCACCAGGGCCTCAAAGTGGTTGCGGTCCTCGATGCGCGCCGCCTCGGCGATCTCCTTGATCCCCTCGCCCTCCAAGCCGATGAGATTGGCTCTGAGGATCGTATAGTAATAGAAGGTGGTCAGCTCAGCAGCCGCATTGGTGATGAGCAGTTCCAACAGTTCGTCCACGTCCACACCAGCTTTTTCTACCATCTCTCTTGCTACTCTAGCCATGATACTTGCTCCTTTTCTCTCTCAGATAACAGTCGTCTTGACGATTTTCCAAGGGCCAATAAACAGCTTTGATCTGATGGCTGCCTTCCTCCTTTCTCGTAGAGAAGGTCTCTTATCATATATGGCCCACTGCCACTGCAGTGCGGAGCAGGCTCACGTGAATCTGCATGTTATCATGGTCATTCTGGCCCCGTCACTCACCCTGACACTCTGGACAGTAGCCATAGAACGTCACCCGTTTTCTCACGATACGATAACCCGCTTTTTCCTTCGCCGCGAGCTCAAATCCCTCAAAGTCCTGGTTGATGTCTCTCAATTTGTGACAGTGCAGGCAAAAGAGATGGTGGTGCTCGTCGGTATCCGTGTCATAGCGGGTTCCATTGTCGCCCAACCCCTCCACGGAGGCCAACTCACCCAGCGCCACGAGCTCGTGCAGCGTGTTGTAGACCGTGGTGCGCGATACGTCCGGCAGTTGATTCAAGACGCGCTGGTAGATCTCATCTGCCGTCGGATGGGTTTCGTCTCCGACCAACAGCTCGAATATGACACGCCGTTGAGGCGTGACTCTGAGGCCTTCTCTATGGAAGCGTTCGATTGTTCTCTCAACTGATTTCATCTTTAGATATTATATTAAATAATAATCACAATCACTTAACCCTAAGTATAAACTAAAGAGCAACCTTTGTCAAGTACCTCTTTCTATTGGGTGCACGCAAAGTCTGTTAGAATGATCGGATATATCAGAAAGAAGAAACTGACGGGGCAGGAGTCGCGCGAGTGGAACCTTGGACGCTGCCCAGATGCGTCGACGCAGGTCGACGCTCGGCGCAAAGTGCCTCAGAAGCCGCCTTCATTGGCCGTTGGCCGCCGGCGCCCCGTTAGTGTATGGACTCAAGTCTCATCGCACAGGCCTGACGGCCGATCGTCCGCCTCCGCGGACGAGGGATGGTGACTCACACACAACATTTGCGTGCACCCTTTTTGTTCTGATGAGGTGGACGCTTCAGTGAGCGTGCTCTCCATGGGGCAATCTGCGGACGACGCCCCTACTTGCGAGACGTTATGTACTGAGCTACCATAAACAGAAGGAAAGATGCCCATGCAAGGGTGCAGAATGCAAAGGCCCCGCCACTCACCTCCTGTTCCTGAAGATGGTCTCCAGAAAAGGAGCACATCCTCTATACAAAGCCCCCAAAACCATGAGCCATTGGCCAGCACGGGGAAAACACAGTATACTCAAGAGAACGATATTGTGAGA
>CAZMOW010000086.1:0-10498 GCA_964567975.1 uncultured Anaerolineales bacterium
CAATAATATATACTGAGAATACGAGACCCTAGATAGTGCGTCAAGTAGGAGAGGAGAAAAAAAAAGTGTCAGAAATAGGGGTTATCCAGGTGGGCGTGGGGGGCATGGGACAGACCTGGCTGAGCACCGTGGCGGCCTCCGACCACGTGGAACACGTGGCCTGGGTCGATGTGGACGAGCAAGTATTGAAGGAAAAATGTGAAGCATACAATTTCAGCCTCCGTCATTGCTACACCTCTTTGCAGGAGGCCCTACAAAAGGAAAAAGCCCAGGGCCTGATCAACGTGACGCCACCCCAGTATCATAAAGAGATCTCTTGCGCAGCCCTTGAGGCGGGATTGCACGTGCTATCGGAAAAACCCCTCGCCGATTCCATGACCTCCGCCATCGACATCGTCGAGTGCGCCGAGGAGGCGGGTATGATCCTCATGGTAGCCCAGAACTATCGCTATCGGGACGTCATCGGCACACTGCGAGAAACGGTGGCTTCCGGCCAGTATGGCGCCGTGGGACAGGTTCAGGTGAACTTTTTCAAGGGACCTCACTTTGGCGGCTTTCGGGAGGAGATGGATTATCCGCTGATCATCGACATGTCGATCCATCACTTTGATCTTATGCGCCATATACTGGACGCTGATCCTCAAACGTTAAGGGGGCACAGCTGGAACCCCCAATGGAGCTGGTTCTCCGGCGACGCCTCGGCATGTCTTTTTTTCGAATTCGAGGACGATCTCTCTGTCGTCTATAACGGCACTTGGTGCAGTACGGGAGCGGAGACGTCGTGGAACGGGGATTGGCGCATCGAATGCGAGCAGGGCGTCATTCTATCCCGCGATGACGTGGTCTATGCCGCAAACACGGGAGATCCTCTGGTAAAAATCGCCAACAAGGAGCAAAAGCGCTCGAATCAGGCCTACCTGCTCCACGAATTCTACGAGGCCGTGACCCAGAGAACCCTACCCGGTACCCATGGCCGGGACAATCTAAAGAGCTTGAGCATGGTCTTTGGAGCCGTAAAAGCGGTGCGCGGGGATAAAGTCATAGAACTCGGGGATTTTTGAATCCACCCCCCCCAGCCCCAATCTCGCTCCTCAGGGGGTTGGAGATAGACGCTATCCACCACATTGCCATGCACATCGACCACGCTACGAAAACCCAGCATCTTCAAGGAGGGAACCCATTCCTGTGGATCACCGGAGCGCATATTCTTTTCCAGATGCCGTATCGGTCTCGATGGCCCCCTTTGTAAAGAGGTCTGTTGTAGCCAGCATCTAGAGTGCGGTGTTATGATCTCGAGGGAAGCAGCCGGATGATTGGAGGATTTATGAATGCATAGAGATCGAGAGAGAATCATCGAGGATCGACTGGGCGGGCAACCCCTGCGCATCGCCACGCGTCCGGGATTCCCCCATTGGGACGAGATCGGCCCGGCAGTTCGCCTCTTTGCCGCCAACGCGCACATCTCCCACGATGAGCACGTCCTCATCTGTCCCTGTGGCCACGGCGCCCTGGGAGTATGGACAGCGAGGCAAACGGGAGTCGTCGCCCTGCTCGACACCAACATCATCGCCACCGAGATGGCACGGCGCACGCTGGATATCAACGATATACGGGACGTGACGGTGAAAGCCGCACTGCCCTCCGCGCTTGCGACGAAATTTGATGCCGTCCTCCTGCCCCTGCCCAAGGGACGGAGATTTGCTCGCCTGCTCCTCCTGCAGGCCTTCAACGCCCTGAGAGATGGAGGGAAACTCTATCTCGCCGGCCCCAATCGAGGCGGTATCAAGAGCGTCATCGGCGATGCAGAAGAGCTATTTGGGCCGGCGAGGGTATTGGCCTACAAAGGCGGCAATCGCATCGCCCTCTTGCAAAAGGATGGTCAAAAGGATCCCCTGCCTCCCATATACCAGGAGCCGGGCATAACCCCACATACATACAACAGGTTCCAGACAAAGATAAACCAGGAGTCTTTCACCGCATACACCCGTCCCGGCGTCTTTTCCTGGAGGCACCTCGACCCGGGCACGAGACTGCTCCTGGAAACGGTCCAGATTCGCAGGACGGACCATATATTGGATGTAGGATGTGGCTATGGCATCATCGGCATCTATGCAGCGCGACACGCCACCAAGGGCGTCGCCACCCTGGTGGACGTGAGCGTACTGGCTTGCGACTGTGCGCGCCGGAGCGTGGCGGCGAATAATATCGAACGCGCTCAAGTGGTCCTGGGAGACGTGCTTCCTCCAGCCCCAGAGAAGACGTTTTCTCTGATTCTGAGCAATCCCCCCTTTCATACGGGACACGCCGTGGCACGGGACACCGCCAGGGCCTTTATCCACAAGGCTTTTCAGGCCCTCCGCCCCCAAGGGCGTCTGGCAATAGTGGCCAACCGCTTTTTGCCCTACGACGACATCATAGAGGAGGTCTTTGGATCGGTGACCATCCTGCACCAGACGCCAAGATACCACGTGATGGGAGCCCAGAAATGACGCCGCCGCCGCCATGGACCTTCTCCATCGCCTCGGCACAAGCACAACCTTTTACGAATATCGTTCTTTTATAATTCACTATTGACGAATTTCGTATTATATGTTATAATATAGTACGAAAGATGAAAACGGGAGGACATCTGGCTCGTGGACAAGACTGACCGTCGGATCATGAACCTGTTATGTGAAAACGGGCGCCGCTCCAACGTGGATATTGCCCGGCGGTTGGGCGTCTCCGAGGGAACGGTGCGCAAAAGGCTCGATCAGCTTCTGGAAGACGGCGTGCTGGAGATCAAGGGCGTGGTCGATCCAGTCAAGGCGGGATACAAAACCCGCGTGCTTATCCTCCTGACCATAGAACTGCCCCACATGCAAGAAGCCGAAGAGCTCCTGCGCGACATGCCCGAGGTCTCCTCTATCTACTGGGTAACGGGTGAACACGACCTCATCATCGACGTCATACTCCGATCGGACGACCACTTGCGCTCCTTCCTCACGGGGCGCCTGAACAGGATCCCCGGTATCGTCAGGACGGAGACGTCCCACGTACTCCGTTTCCAAGAGAAACCCATCGATTGGACGCGCAGTACCACGCCCCACATATTGATCGTGGATGATGATCCCGATTTCGTCGAGATGACGCGCATGATATTGGCGCGAGAGAACTATGAGATCTCTGCCGCCATCAACGGGGACGAGGCGCTCAAGAATATGGTCGCCAACCCGCCAGATCTCGTGATCCTCGATATCATGATGGATGGCATACTGGACGGCTGGGACGCCAGTTGGCGCATCCGCTCTGATCCTCAGCTTCACGACACGCCCATCCTCGTGGTCAGTTCCATCACCGCTTCCGACTATTTGAGCATGTTTCCAACGGATGAGGATAACCTCATAGACAATTTCCTATCCAAACCCGTAGCGCCAGAAAAGCTGTTGGCAGAAGTAGATAGGCTTCTTAGGCGAGCATAGAATGGGGAGGCGCTTCAATGAACAGAATCCTGGTGGTCGACGACGATCCGGACTTTGTGGAAATCCTTCGGCTCATACTTCAAAAGGAAGGCTATGACGTCATCACAGCTCCAGATGGGGACACTGCCCTTCGCATCATGCAAGAATCCCCACCAGACCTGATCTTGCTGGATGTCATGATGAAGGGCGTCCTTGATGGGGTGCAGACGGCCCACGCCATAAGCGAGGACGAGCTCATGCGCAAGACCCCCCTCATCATGGTCTCTTCCATCACCGGCAGTCCCATGGCCGAGTTCTTTCCAACGGACGAGTACCTCCCCATCGATGCGTGGATCTCCAAGCCTGTCCAACCGGACGATCTACTGAAAAAAGTCGAGCGCTATCTAAAGTGAGCGATACGAATCCGTGCTCGAGGGATGAGGAGATGACCATGGGCGGAAAAGAAATCCTGGTGATCGATGATGATCCCGACTTTTTGGACTATGTCCAGATCATACTCAGTGCAAACAACTACAAGATATTGACGGCCCTCAACGCAAAAGAGGGTTTGGCCATGGTGCGGACAGAGAGACCGGATCTGGTCATCGTCGATGTGATGATGTCCTATACGTTGGATGGGTGGACGGTCAGCCGGGAGATGCGTTCAGATCCAGAGCTTGCCGATGTGCCAGTCATGATGGTGTCGGCCGTCGTCAGCGATCAGGACGAGGAGCTTTTTCCCCCAGACAGGGATATGCTGATCGATGATTTTGTGCGTAAACCCCTGGATCCCTCAGAATTGCTGCGGTGCGTAAGAGAACTCACCGGCCAGTGCAGTCCAGAATAGGAGGAATCGTAGATTATGGATGTCGGATATTTTGTCAAAGAGGATCCCGTAGAGCGTTCCATGCTACTCACCGCCCTTTTCATGGCCCAGGAGCAGCATGGCCATCTGACGCCAGAGGCCATAGAGCGCATTGCCGATCGCTTTGGGATGCGTCCTGGAGAGGTCTATGAGACGGCGACCTTTTATTCCATGTATAGAGAGGAACCTGTGGGACGCTATGTGATCCAGGTATGTGAGGGCCTGTCCTGTCACCTGGCTGGCGGCGCCGAAACCATCGTGGACTATATTGGGGAAAAGCTTGACATCGAACCCGGAGAGACGACATCCGACGGTTTGTTCACCCTAGAGACCGTGCAGTGTCTCGCCGCCTGCGGCTCCTCGCCCGCCATGCGCATCGACGACACCCTGTATACCGAACTCACCACCGACCGCATAGATATGATCCTGAATCAAATAGGAGGGCAATGATGTTTGAACCCACCCTGCTCAAGCGTGCCACCCTGCCCAACTCCGAGACCATCGGGGTCTATGTCAAGACCGGCGGATACAGTGCCCTGCAGAAGGCGCTCCACGAGCACAGCCCAACGGACCTCATCGATATGGTCAAGGCTTCCAATCTCCGCGGACGCGGAGGGGCCGGTTTCCCATCGGGATTGAAATGGGGGTTCATGCCCCAGGACGGTGACCCAAAGTACCTGTGCGTCAATACCGACGAGGGCGAGCCCGGGACGTTCAAAGATCGCGAGTTGATAGAGCGGGATCCCCACCAGGTCATCGAGGGGGCCATCATCGCCGCCTATGCCGTGGGGGCCAGCAGGGCCTTTGTCTATATTCGCGGGGAATTCTTCCTGGGGGTAAAGCGCTGGATCAAAGCCATCGCCGATGCCTATGCGCACGGCTACCTGGGAGAGAATATTCTGGACTCGGGGTTCAGCCTGGACATGACCGTGCACCGGGGAGCCGGCGCCTATATATGTGGCGAGGAGACGGCCATGATCGAATCCCTCGAAGGACGTCGGGGGGAGCCCCGCCTAAAACCTCCCTTCCCGGCACAAAAAGGATTTCTCGACAGGCCCACCCTCGTCCACAATGTGGAGACCTTGGCCAATGTACCCCACATCGTACTCCGGGGACCAGAGTGGTATGCCTCCATCGGCACCGAAAAGAGCACGGGCCCCAAACTCTTTTGCGTCAGTGGACATGTGGTGCGTCCAGGAGTCTATGAATTGCCCCTGGGTACCCCTCTGCGCGAGATCATCTACGACCACGCTGGCGGTGTGGCCGGCGGCAAAAAGATAAAGGCCGTCATACCTGGCGGCGCCTCGACGCCCCTGCTGACCGCCGAACAGTTGGACGTGCAGATGGACTTTGAATCGTTGGATGAGGCGGGATCCGCCCTCGGTACAGGGGCCATCGTCGTCCTGAACGAGGACACCTGCATGGTCGACGTGGCACGCCGCACCGCGCGCTTTTTTGCCCATGAATCCTGCGGTCACTGTACCCCATGTCGCGTGGGATCTCAGTCCATCTTGAGGCTGCTGGAGAGAATAGAACGGGGAAACGGAACGGACAAGAATGTGGACCAACTGCTCTCCCTGTGCGATGGCATCGAGGGCCACACCTTCTGCCCCCTGGGAGACGCCCTGGTGGCCCCCGTACGCAGCAGCCTGGAGCGCTTTGGCGACGAGTACACATACCATATAGAGCATAAAAAATGCCTGGCAGCATAGCGTCCGGCGTTGGAACCCTTCTTTTTTCAGCAATCAAGTCATGAACGTTTCACCACCAGCTTTGCGGAACATAATCGATCAAACTCGCCAAACGAGAGGGGAGAATGCCATGAGCAAGATCCTGATAGTAGACGACGATCCAGATTTCGTAGAAGTCACGCGCATGGTGCTTGAATCCAACGGCTACGAGGTCATCAGCGCATCCGATGGGGATGAGGGTTTACGTAAAACCAAGGAGGCCAAGCCGGACCTGGTCATCCTCGACGTGATCATGGAAACGGTCCTGGATGGCTTGCACATGAGCCAGGAGATGGCCAACGATCTGGAACAGGAGCATATCCCCATATTGATGGTGACGTCCATAGCAAACAGTGACTATGCCGCCCTCTTCCCCACCGATGAATACGTGCACATCGACGACTTTGTCACCAAACCCATCGCCCCAGATGAGCTTCTCAAGCGCGTTGAGAGACTCATGGCCTAATTGCAAGAGTGCATGGCAGAAGGAGACCCGAAAGTGAACTCCCAGCAAAAGATCAAGGTGGGAGGCATCCTCGAGTTTCGCGATCTTTGCCTCGTGGGTGTCATGTCCGCCCCCGATAAACCTGGCCTCGTTGCCAGTATCTTTCAAACCCTGGGTGAGCAGCGGCTGAATGCCCAGTTCATCGTGCAGAGCATCGACCTCAATGACGAATCACATGTTCAATTCTGTGTGGCCATGGGTGATATGAGACGGGCCTTGGCCTCGCTCGAACCGGTGGCCAGAGAGCTGGGAGCCCAAAAGATCACCCATACCCCCTCCGTCGCCATACTCTCTGTGTTTGGACCCGATTTTCGCGAGCGGCCGGGGATCGCCGGGGTCGCGTTCGATGCCCTGGCCTGTGCCGGAATCAACATATTGGCAGTCAGCACCTCCATCTCTACCGTCTCATCCGTGATAGAAGACGAGGATTTTGACAGTGCCGTGAAAGCACTGCATGGTACATTTGCCTTCCCCTGACCATCTAGTGTCCGTACCCTATATCATTCGATCACAGGACGTCAGAAAAAAAGGATGCCGTATGAGCAACATCCTTCGCATTCCCATCGATCAAGAACTGGGCGAGCGAGTGAGTTGGTTGATCGCCCTGCGATGGATCGTGTTGACCATCGCCACCGCCGTGGGCTTGATGGCCAATCGCTGGCTCAATAATGTGCTGCCGGGAACCCTTTTATGGATAGTTCTTGTAGCTGTCGCCCTCTATAATATCATCTTTTGGCTGGTGGATCGCCGCGTGTTGACCAGGCCCACTGCCCCCCGCTTTCATATATACTTTATGCACATTCAGATCATCGTCGACCTGCTGGCATTGACCACCCTCCTCCACTTTGCCGGCGGCATCGAGAATCCCTTTTCTGTGTATTATGTCCTGCTCGTCGTCATCGGCAGCATCCTGACCACACAGAAGGCTGGCTATCTTTATGCCAGTATAGCGTCCCTGCTGTGGATAACACTGCTCGTGACAGAGGCCACGGGCCTCCTACCCCACTATAATCTACAGGGCTTTCGTTCTCCACAGCGCTACCAACAGACGGGTCACCTGTTCGCGGAAAGCTTTGTGATCACCACCGCCAATTTCGGCGTCGCCTACCTATCCTCAAGTATCATCAAAAGACTGCGCAAAGAGGAACGGGAATTGTATGAGGCGAATAGATCATGCCAGACGAGAGCGGCGGAACTGTCCAGGCTGAACAGGCGCCTGCAGGAACTGGATCGTACCCGTTCCCTTTTCATCCGCCTGGTGACCCACGAGTTACGCGCTCCTGTGGCGGCCATACAGAGCTATCTGCAACTCATCCTCGAGGGCTATGTTCCAGAGGAGCGCATGATGGAGATCGTCTCCAAGGCCGAACGCCGGGCCCGGGAGCAACTGGATTTGATCTCCGATCTGCTGAGCCTGGCACGACTGTCCGAAGCGAAAGAGGAGGGGGAGATGGAACCCGCGGATACAGTCGTGGTTCTGCGCGACGTTCTGGATATGATGCAGGGAAGCCTCGAGGACAAGAAGCTATCGACGGATGTCGATATCGAAGCCGACGAACTCAAGGTCATGGTCCCCGAGGCCCATGTCAGACAGATATGGAACAATCTCATAAGCAACGCTGTCAAATATACGCCCCAGGGTGGCGCCATCTCTGTCACGCTAAAGGGCAAGGGAGATGTCGCCTCGGGAGCCGTACGGGATACGGGCATAGGCATCAGTCCTGAGGAGCAGGAATCTGTCTTTGAGGATTTCTATCGCACCGAAGCAGCCAAGTCCGTGTCCCAGCACGGCACCGGTCTGGGGCTCTCCATCGTCAAGGGCATCATGGAGCGCTATAACGGACGGATCTGGGTCGAGTCTGAGGAGGGAGAGGGGAGTACCTTCTTCTTCGAGCTACCCAAAGCTGATGTGGATTGATCAGTGCAAAAGGAAAAAAAGATGTTGACAGAGCTTATCTTGGAAACCCAAAACAAGACGGAACTCTTGGACATTACGCGGCGCGTTCAGGAGATCATGAGTAACCAAGAAATGACCGACGGCGTATGCCACCTGTTCGTGCCTCATACGACGGCCGGCCTGACCTTGAACGAGAACTGGGACCCCGATGTGCGTGCGGATATCTTGAGCACGCTGAATGATGTGATACCGGCAAAAGATGACTACCGCCACAGTGAGGGCAATGCCCCCGCCCATATCAAGGCTACCCTGACCGGTTCATCGAGCACGCTGTTGGTTGAGGACGGCGAGCTGCGCCTCGGTACCTGGCAGGGCGTTTACCTGGCCGAATTCGACGGCCCTCGCCAGCGCCAAGTGCTGGTGAAAATCGTGCCAGACTAATCGTGGGCCTCGTCCAATCCCTTGACGTAGGGTTTGATGTCCAGGACCGGGCTGCCGTCCCAGGCATCCAAGCCAGACACGATCAGCTCACCCTCCCCCACCTCCAGCACCCTCACCGTCGTGAGGCCTATGGCGTTGGGCCGATGAGGACTTCGCAGAGCAAACACCCCCCGCTTGGGCCGGTCACGGTCGCCCCGTGGATGCTGCTGTAGCGGCGCTTCCCGCGGTGCCCTGTCAAAACAAAAAAGAATCTGTAGATGATCGGACGCCTCGATGCCCTCCAGAGCGGCGGCATATTGGGGGCTTGTTCTGATCGTCGAATGGGGACTCTGAGCGCGAGGTGGCGCCGTATGGGACGCCAACCCGTTTTTCACAAAACCGATGGGTTCAAAGACAAAGCACGACGCCTCGCTCTCCACAAGAGCCTGTCGATAGCACTTGGGACAGAGCAGACGTCCCCCGAACTGAGAGAGTCGTGCGCATGCGGGCAATCGCTCCGCGATTCCCCGCGGGAATATGCGTAGCATACTCTCCATGGTCATCTGGCCGCACCCCTCACAGCGTATCGAGGGGTGAACCTCCGCTTTGTCCGGTATCTCATAGTCGTCGAGCCGCTCCACAGCAAAGAGCACATCCTCGTCGGCCTCCAATACCTCCTGGCCCCGTCGCCGCCAGAGGGCGGCGAACGCTTCCCGATCCTCGAAGGAGGCATCGGGCATACGCGCCCTTTCGATCAGGGCCTCTTCCTCGACATTGAGCGCCCTAGACGACCTTGGTTTGCCAAGGACGCGCAGCGCCTTCCCGTCGCAGCGGCGGGCAAAGGTGAATACATTCTGACCATGCTCCAGATGCACCAGATTGCCCTTGCCAAAAGTGCATCCCACCAGATACTGTATGGCGTCCACGGCACAGTTGTCCGTTTCCACCACGGCCACGATCTCCTCGTCCGCTGCCTGGCGCCCCATCTCGCGCAGCGCCACCTCCGCCACCCGGATTCCCATGGCGACCCCCGGACACCAGTGCCCATGAAACGCGATGACCTCCTCTATCTTTGCCTCCGAGATCGTGGTACCCATCGCCCACCTTTCCGAATCAAAATTCACACCCATCTACAAGGGCCACCCCGGGAGATCACCGCACGAGGCGACCCTTCCATCCTCAATTATAGTTGTCTGCTGCGAAATATCGAACCCGGGAGACTATTCCCGCACCATCCTGGTACCACATTCGGGACAGTCTTTCTCATAGCACGGCTGGCCAGCCACGTGCGCCTCCTCATGCCCACAATTCGGACATACACACTTGCCAGCAGGTCCGGCAGCCTCGGGACCTCCCATACGACCCCGTCCTCCACCACCACGTCCTCTTCCCATCTTGCACCTCCTTACTATCGTCTACTTTTCCAATCTCATATTCTTAACGCCCCACGTCCCAACATACGCCCATACCTCCCCCCGACCACGACTTCTTCGAGGGAGGAGGGCAACTATTGGCTCTACTGAAAGAAGGTCCATGAGTTGCGTCGCACTTGATAGACGTGCTCTAGCAATTTACTCTTGTTATACGCAGAGTATGCTTTTCTACTGCAAGTTCTCGCGAAAGTGCGACGCAACTGAACGT
>CAZMOW010000087.1:0-10351 GCA_964567975.1 uncultured Anaerolineales bacterium
TCATTGCACAGGCCTACGGCCAATCGTCCGCCTGCGCGGACGAGCAATGGCTAATGATCCAACATTTGCGTGCACCCGCTGAAGCAAATGTTTCACGCCCGGTGATGATGCAAGCACAGGGAGGATGCGGGTTCGTGCTACAGCCACCTTTGCAGGAACTCCAGGATAGCCGCCCGTCCGTGGGCCGTCTCAAAGTGGCCGGTGTCGTAGCGCAGCATCCTCCACCTTTCGGGGACACCGTGATCGGCATACACTTTTCGCAGGGCCGCATCGATCTTGTCCAGCCCGGCGGGCGGTGTGAGGGGGTCGTGATTGCCGGCCAGGGCCAGGTGGGGCCGGGGAGCGATGAGGGCGTTGATGCGGGCGGTGTCAAAGTGCTTGAGCAGGTCGGGCACATAGTAATAGATGCCGTGGCCGTCCAGCCCCCGGGTCCTGATGAGCTCGTGAAAATCGGTGAGGCAGCAGAGGTCCACACAACCCTTGACACGCTCGTCCAGGGCCGCCAGCCACCAGGCCATGGTGCTCCCCATAGAGAGGCCCAGCGTGCCCAGGCGGGCGGGGTCCACCTCGGGGCGTTCCAGCAAATAGTCCACGGCCCGCAGGCTGTCGTAGACCATCATGCCCCAGAGCACGCGGCCCTTCCACAGCATCTCTTTGAACAGTGCCGATTCCGTTCGCCCGCGGCGTTGTCCAAAGTTCCACGTGTCCATGCACAGCACACAGTAGCCCAGATCGGTCAACGCCCGAGCGTACGGCGGCGATTGCAAAGCGGAGCGGCCATGGATCAGTTCCTCTTTGCCCAGTTCATAGTCTCCCCCATGGGCGTGGTTGTACAGGATGGCCGGGGCATCGGTGATCTCCCCTTTGGGGAGGGCGAGGTAGGCGGGAACTCTTTCGAGACCGTTGAGATCCAGCACCAGGGTTTCCAGCACATATCCGTCCCGGGTTTCCGTCCTGACCGTCTCGGCGGAAATGGGGCGATGGCGTGGGGGAAGGTCGCCTAGCAGGGCATAGAGGGCTTGTCTTTGCTTTGTTGGAGCGCGTGATTCCATGACAGCCTCCTGGGATTCTGTGGCAGATCTTGTGAGGAGTATAATCCTCACCATCTCCTCGGCAAAAAAAGAATGGGGGATTTGGACATCTTGTGTTATAATAGACTTGACTTAATCCTGGGCGCTTATCGTCCAGCATATATTTGGAGATCACTACACAGCGTAAAGGCTGGGAGAATATACACGTATGTTTAAGAAGTTGCTTGAGACGATATTGGGTGACCCGAACGAACGCGAACTACAGCAGTTGGAGCCCCTCGTGGAGGAGATCAACGCGCTGGAGCCAGAGATGCAGCGGCGTTCCGACGAGGAACTGCGGCAGTTCACGCAAGAGTTTCGGGATCGCCTGGCGCGGGCCACGGGAGGATACAAGGAGGAGATTCGCGAGCGGGAGGAGGAGCTGCTCCGTGAGCAGGATGAGGATCAGCGGCGGTTTTTGGAGCGGGAGATCGAGCGGCTGAAGGGCGAGCTGGACGAGGTGGAGGCCGAGATATTGGATGAGATGCTGCCCCAGGCCTTTGCCCTGGTGCGCGAGGTGAGTGTGCGGACCATTGGGCTGCGCCATTTCGACGAGCAGCTCATGGGTGGCGTCGTGCTTCATGAGAACCGTATCGCCGAGATGAAGACGGGCGAGGGCAAGACGCTGGTGGCCACCCTCCCCCTCTATCTGAACGCCCTTACGGGGCGGGGCGCGCACCTGATCACGCCCAATGATTACCTCTCCAAGCGGGGGGCGCAGTGGATGGGGCCCATCTACGACTTTTTGGGTATCCAGGTTGGTGTGATCCAGTCCATGGGCGAGGATCCGGAGATGAGTTCCTTCCTGTTCGATCCGGAGTACGTCTCATCCGACGATCGCTATCAGCATCTGCGGCCCTGTTCCCGGCAGGAGGCGTATCAGGCGGATATCACCTACGGTACCAACAACGAGTTCGGGTTCGATTTCCTGCGCGACAACATGGTGACGGATCTGGATCAATGTGTGCAACGCGAGTTGCATTACGCCATCGTGGACGAGATCGACAACATCCTCATCGACGAGGCGCGCACGCCCTTGATCATCTCTGGTCCGGCGGAGGAATCGACCAGCCGCTACCAGCAGTTCGCTCAACTGGTTCGGGGGTTGCGTGCGGAGGTGGACTATGAGGTGGATGAGAAGGAGCGTGGCGTAAGCCTCACCGAGGAGGGCATCAGCAAGGTTGAAAGAGTGTTGGGCATAGAGAATCTCTATGCGCCGGAACATTTTGAGCTGACACCCTATCTGGAGAACGCCGTCAAGGCCAAGGCCCTCTTCAAAGAGGATCACGACTATATCGTGCGCGATGGACAGGTCATCATCGTCGATCCTTTTACCGGTCGGCTCATGCACGGGCGGCGCTACTCGGAGGGGCTTCATCAGGCCATAGAGGCCAAAGAGGGCGTTCCCGTGCAGCGGGAGAGCCTCACTCTGGCCACTGTCACCTTCCAGAACTATTTCCGCATGTACCGTCGCCTGGCGGGTATGACGGGTACGGCCGCCACAGAGGCCGAGGAATTCGCGCAGATATACGATCTCGATGTGGTGGTCGTTCCCACTCACGAGCCTATGATCCGCGTCGATCATTCCGACAAGGTGTACAAGACGCAGGAGGCCAAGTTCCGGGCCGTGATGGAGGAGATCAAGGCATGTCATGATTCCCAGCAGCCGGTGTTGGTGGGCACGTTGGCCATCGAGACCTCCGAGGAACTGTCCAGCCGCTTAAAGCGCGCGGGCATACCCCACGAGGTGCTGAACGCCAAGCATCACGAGCGGGAGGCCCAGATCATCGCCCAGGCGGGGCGCCCGGGCGCCGTGACCATCGCCACGAACATGGCGGGACGCGGTGTGGACATCCTCTTGGGTGGCAATCCCGAGGGGCTGGCTCGCGAGGCCCTGCGCCAGGAGGGGTATGATCTGCAGGAGCTGGATCCGGAGGTGTGGGAGGAGGCCTATCAGGAGGCCAAGGAGCAGTGTGAAGCCGATAGAGAGATCGTGCTGGATGCCGGTGGCTTGCACGTGCTGGGCACCGAGCGCTACGATGCCCGCCGCATAGACAACCAGCTGCGCGGTCGTGCGGGGCGTCAGGGCGATCCGGGTACCTCGCGATTCTACGTCTCCCTGGAGGACGACCTCATGCAGCGCTTTGGTGGCCCGGCCGTATCCAGGCTGATGGATCAGTTGGGCGTGGACGAGGATATGCCCATCGAACACGGCATGATCAGCAACGCCATCGCCAACGCCCAGACCCGGGTCGAGGGGCACAACTTTGACATTCGCAAGCATCTGCTAGAGTACGACGATGTGCTCAATCAGCAGCGCCAGGTGATCTATGATCAGCGACGGCTGATCCTCTCCGAGGCCGATACCAAATCCATCGTGATGGACATCCTCGCCGACGAACTGGAGGTCGTCGTCCTGGAGCACACCGCCAGTTATGACGGGGACCGGGATCTGGAGGCCCTGCATGCCACCATCGACCGAATGATTCATCTTCCTCGGGATCATTCGCCGGAGGAGTGGGCCGATGCCAGAGACCGAGAGATCACGGAGGAAGTGATAGCGTACGCCGAGGCCACCTATGAGGCCCACGAGGAGGAGATAGGGGCGGACCGGATGCGCCAGCTGGAGCGCCTGGTCATGCTGCGCGTTATCGACAACCGCTGGGTGCGCCATCTGACGGCGCTGGACGAGCTGCGCCAGGGGATCGGCCTGCGGGCCTTTGGACAGCAGAATCCCCTGGTGGAATACAAGCGGGAGGCTTTTGGTGCCTTTGAGACCCTGATGGGCGAGATCCGTCGAGATATCGCCAACGTGATCCTCAACGTGCGCATGGAGGTGCGGCCGGCCAGGCGCCAGCAGCGGCGTTACAGCGGCAGCAGTGAGAGCGGGGCTCAGGAGAAAAAGCCGCAGCCCATCGAGCGCACCAAGATCGGGCGCAACGATCCCTGCCCCTGTGGCAGCGGAAAGAAGTACAAGCACTGCTGCATGCGCAAGGGGCTGTCACCCGAGGAGATCGTGGCCCAGGGCGAGGGCGCCTCCCGCTAGCCATGCAAGGGGCCAACAAGCGTCATGTCTTGTTGCCCCCTGTTCTCACTTTGTAGGGTAGGCGACGGGTGTCGTCGCCTCCTGTGGCGTGCTCGCGGCCGGCGGGTAGGGATAGGGCTCTGTGGAGGCTGGCGTCGGGGACACGGGCTCTGGCGTGGGCGAGGGCTCCTCTTCTTCTATAGCCAAGGTGGGAGAGATCTCCTCCGTAGCGCGGATGACGGTGGCCGGGGGCGGCGTATGGCTCGCCGCCGGGCCGCAGCCCGTCAACAGCAGCGCGCCCAGTATGAGAAATGCTGTGCACAAGATCCCGTATCGTTTTATATCGCGCGATTTAGGTTTATAAACGATCATGCAGGCTCCTCTTTTTACCGAGTTTGTGTGGTCGATGATCCTTTCAAGATGGGTGCAAGTATAGCACAGGCCGCGTCGGAGGCCAATCGGGCCACCTGCGGTGGTCTGGGGAATAGACTATGCCTATTCCCTTGCAGAATGGCAATGCCATTCTGCACTATTGGTCAAAGCTCCTTCGGGGCTATTCTTTAGCCCCGCGCTGGCCGGCCAAAGATGCTCGGCCTGAAGGCCAGCGCCAAAGCGCTTTGCGCCGGGCGTCGACCTGGGGAATGTGGCTACGCCACATTCCTTGGCAGAATGGCTGTGCCATTCTGCATAGTATGGGCACATGCGGCCTAACAGTCAGTATCGCCCGTCGACGTCGCGGCGCCCCGGTCCCGTAGGGGCGAAGTGTCTGCTTCGCCCTATGGGCTACCGAAAGTGGCTCTATCGGCCGTAGGCCTTACGAGCCGGCTTCAGACGGCGAAAGCGGGGAGCGAACGTCCGAATATGCTCGGCCTGAAGGCCGTCGCAAAGGCGCTACGCGCCGGGCGTCAACCTGCGTCGACGCATCTGGGCGGTGCCCAGGGCTGCACTCACGCTACTCCGGTCCGGTCAGGCTAACAGACTTCGTGCACCCGGAGTTGAGGGAGTGCTTGATGGTCGAGAAATGATCCCTCTGGTACCTATACGCGACGGCGTGATGGGCTTTGTGTGGATCGAGAAGGTAGATGGGGAGGAGGGTACTATACGTGGATAAAGAGAAAATAGAGGATTTGCAGAACGAGTTTCAGGAAAACTTTTTTTCTTGGATGCTGCTTTTCTGTGCTGTCTTGGGAATTGGGTTGGTAATGGTGGATCATGCGCCGCCGCCATCATATGGTTCACTTGGCATGTTGCTGATGCTTCTCGTTGGTGTGGCATGGCTATTGAGAGGCGTATCCTATCGCAAGGCTTCCTGGTTTTTCAACACGGGAGTCGTTATGCTTATCCTGCTTGCTTGTTATTGGGATCCCACGAATAGTTCAAATCTTTGTCAATTTCTCGTGTTACCTGTAATTGGGGCGGCGATGACGTTAGGCACTCTTGCGGGATTGGTCATGGGGGTGGTGACCAGCTTAGCTCTTATATTTGATACAGTTATTCTAGTTCCCGGTTTTATCGACCCTCATGCCTTTGCTACCAGACTGATCATTCTATGGACTATCGGATTTCTTTTTCTGATAGCGCGTCATCATCAAGAAATGACTATTGCTTGGACCTGGCGTGGCTATCGTCAAGCGCGAGAGCATCTGGAGGAGGCCCGGGACCGCCAGGTGAAGCTCAAGGATACTCTGGATGATCTCGCCCTGGCCAACAGGGAGACGGTCCGCCTCAATGAGATGCTGGCCGCCGCCCGGCAGGCCGTGGAGGAGGCCCGCCGGGCCAAGGAGGAGTTTGTGGCCAACGTGAGCCACGAGCTGCGCACGCCCCTGAACATGATCATCGGCTTCAGCGACATGATCCTGGAATCGCCCGAGGTCTATGCCCAACAGCTTCCCCGGGCCCTGATGGCCGACGTGGCGGCCATCAGGCGTAACAGCGAGCACCTGGCCAGCCTGGTGGACGACGTGCTGGACCTTACCGAGGTCGATACGGGGCGTATGAAACTTCTCAGGGAGTGGACGTCAGTGAAAGAGATCGTGGAGGAGGCCACAGGAGCCGTCTCCACTCTCTTTGCCCACAAGGGGATAGAGCTCGTGGTGGAGGTTCCAAAGGATTTATCGCCTATCTACTGCGATCACACGCGCATCCGCCAGGTGCTTCTTAATTTATTAAGCAACGCCGGCAGGTTCACCGACGAGGGTAAGACGGCGGTGGAGGTCGCCTCCAGGGATGGCGAGCTGCTCATCAGTGTCTCGGATACGGGACGGGGCATCGAATCCGAGACGCTGGGCCACATGTTCGAGCCCTTTCAGCAGGGAGATCAGTCCATCCGCCGGCGTTATGGTGGCAGCGGCCTGGGGCTAACCATCAGCAAGCGCTTTGTGGAACTCCACGGGGGCGAGATCTGGCTCGAGAGCCAGATGGGCGAGGGCACCACAGCGTACTTTACGCTGCCCCTGGAGGACGACGCGCCCGCAGATCCCTCAAAGCGCTGGTTCGGCCCCTATCAGGAGGCTCCCTCGCGGCCGCGCCGCCCCGCGCCGCCCCGGATAGAGGCCAATCCTCAGGTGGTGGTCATGGAGCGGGGAGAGGCCCTATGCCGTCTGATCCCCCGCTATCTGGACCATCTGGAGTCGGTACGTGTGGAGACGGCCCCGGAGGCGCGCTATGCGGTGGAGTCCCGGGCGGCCGTGGCCCTGGTGATCAACGAGCCGCCCTCCGCCGTTCCCCAGATTCTTGTACAGCTATCCGCTATGGATTTCGACGTGCCCATCATGTCCTGCTGGGTACCCGAGCAGCAGGGGGCGTTCGAGCAACTGGGGGTGGAGGGCTATCTCGTCAAGCCCGTGGATCGGGATGATCTGCTGGCCAGCATGGAGGAGGTGGCTCCCGGCGCCCGCTCCATCCTGCTGGTGGATGACGATCCCGAGGCGCGGCAACTCTTTGGGCGCATGTTGTCCGACGATGATGGGGAGTATGGTATATTGCAGGCCGGCGATGGAGAGACGGCCCTGCGGCTGCTGCGGGAGCGGCAGCCCGATCTGCTGCTCCTGGATCTGATGATGCCCCACGTGGACGGCTTTGCGGTGCTGGAGCAAAAGGCAGGGGAGGAGAATATCCGTGACATCCCCACCCTCATCCTCTCGGCCCGGGATCCGCAAAAGGAACCAATCGTCAGCAAGGCCCTCTCCGTGCAACGCCAGAATGGTCTGTCGGCCCAGGACCTGGCCCTGGCCCTGGAGGCCGTCACGCAGGCGCTAACGCCTCGCTTTGGCGCTGCAGCACAGCGCGAAAAGATCGACGCGTCGCCGGCTTGCGGATAAAGTCGCTGGCCCCCAAAGAGAGGGCCAGTTCCTCCTGGGGAAGCACGGTGCAGACGATGATGGGGATGGTGCTGGTGGACGGATGATTGTGTAGCTGTCCCAGCAACTCCCAGCCGTCCACCTCGGGCATCATCACGTCCAGGACGATGAGGTCGGGCTCTTGGGCGAGAGTCTCTTCCAGCGCCTTTGTGGGGTCGGGGACGCCCACAAAGTGGAAGCGGGTGCCCCGCAGATAGCGCTCCCACAGCTGGAGGGTATCCACATTGTCCTCCACGGCCAGGACGACGGTCTGTTTGGCCGATGGCAGGATGGCCTCGAAGGCGAGGGCATCCTGCTCATAGGCGCAGGACAGACGGCCGTCAAAGATCTCTATCAGGCGGCGGGCCATATCGAGCCTCTCTCCCTCGAGTTGCTGCCACGTCCCGCTGGGACCCACCTCGCCCCTGACGCGTATCACCACCTCCCGTCCTCGTTCCTTACAGGTCAGGTGCACGGTGCCCCCCGGCACACTGCAGATGGCCGTGGTGGTCAGGTTCAGCACGATCTGCTTAAGGACCGTCCCGGCTACGGCCACCGGCGATATCTCCTCCTCCAGGGAGAGGCGGAGGGCCACGTTGTGCTCAAGGGCGAGAGGGTTGGCCAGATCCCGCGCCTCTTCCATGACGGGCGCGACGTTGCTCACCTCGTCGGCTAAGGAGTCGCTGAGCCAGGACATCTCCCGCCGCATCTCCTCGTCGCCCTCAGTATTACGATCCCCCGTGCGTTGCTCCAGGTTCGCGTCTGATGGTACATCGAAACGGCGCCGCAGGCGCTCGGCGAGCTCCTCGACGGCGGTGGCCTGTTCGCGGCGCAGGTGGCGGGCGCTGATGCCCAACTGGTGGGCCACGTCGCGCTGGATAAAGCCCTGCACGTAGCGATAGTAGAGGATCTGGTAACTGCGCGCACTGCGGGGGGGATGGGGCGAGCCCTCGTCGGGCTTGAGAGTCTCGATCTCCTTTTCTAGCAGGGTGCGCAGGGCCGAGGCGGGGTTGCGGCTATCCTGGAGGTTGAACCAGCCGACGAGGAGGCTCTTGCGCAGGGTCGCTGGTTCATAGAGGTGTTTCAGCGCCTCATGTATTTCTTCCTCGAATCGTCCCTGTTCCATGGCCGTTGTATGACCTTCCCATGTCCTACAGATGTCCGAAAAGGGGTTGATATATGTAGGCGAAAAAGCGTATAATGGATCAAAGGTGATCGTCAATACGTTCATGAGTATTCTGCAACGATCTCTATTATACGGTGTGGGGTACTTGGGGACAAATGGGAAGGCGTTCTCTGTTTAGAAACTCTTTGGTTTTGGGATAACTCCTTTGCGAAGAAGAGGATGCGATCCGTCGACGTTGCCATGGATGATCAGGCTTTGGTATGATTTGGATATGAGGTGTGGGAACAGCGAGAGGGGGTGATGAGAAAAAATATTGGAGGCGGTTTGGAAAAGGATTCTTTGTTTAAATCCGAGTATTGTGAGTCTAGTATGGAGGAAGAATGATGTCTCAGAAGAATATGTCTCGCCGTCGACTGCTAAAGTTGATGGGGCTGGGTGTGGCAGGTACGACGTTGTTGGCCGCCTGCGAACCCAAGGTTGTGGAAAAGGTGGTGACCCAGGAGGTCGAGAAGGTCGTCAAGGAAGAGGTCGAGGTAGAGAAAGAGGTCACGCGGGTTGTCGAGAAAGAGGCGGAGGCCGCGGAAAAGAAGATCGTACTGAGATTCGGGAAATTCGCTGGTGTGATCTGGGAGCTGGACGAGGTATGGGCCGAAAAATTCATGGAAGAGAATCCGAATATTGAGGTCCTGATTGAAGACGTTGTTTATGCTGACATGTATAAAAAAGCTTTGGCTCAAGGAGCTACGGGAACGATGTGGGACGTCTTCACAGGTCATAATATCTGGAGTCCCTATCATGCATGGCAGGGATTGATGCTTCAACTTGACGATTTCGTTGAGACCCATGGTGAGGAGATCGGTTTTGACGACTTTTTCGATTCAGTGATCGCGGATGCTCGATATATGGGTACGAGTGGAAATCTCTACTGGTTCCCGACTTTGGTTCACCCTGGAGGAAACGCGGTTATTGGTTTTAACCAGGATATGTTGAGTGAAGCTGGGGTTGAGGTACCCTGTGATCCTCGAGAGGGGGATTGGACTATCGCTGACTTGGAAGAGGTCATTCGTAAAGCCTCGAAGCCGGGGGAGATCTTTGGGCTGCAAATAGGAGGTGAGCTCCATCCTTTATACATGCAACAGTTTACCCGTACCTGGGGTGAGACTGTGGATGGATCCGCCTCCACAGACTCCTGGTTACTTTCACCCGATGGAAAGCAGCAGCAATTGGGAGACGATTGGCCCCGGGTTAAATCAGCGCTCGAATGGTATCATGGGCTGAAGCAAGAAGGCTATGTTCCTACAGCCTCCGATAAGGAACTTCTCCCCGGTGTAAATCTGTTTGTGGCTGGCAAGTGTCTAAGTAATGCATCAGTCATTCGTTCACCGGTGAATCTCCAGCCACAGATTGGTGATAGCTTCGAGGCGGTATATTATCCCTGGCCCAAGGGACCTGATGGCCACAGAGGTTCGTGCCTCTCCTATAATACAGTTGGAGTGTACAGTAAGACAGAATATCCAGAAGAATCTTTAAGTTTGGTATCTAAACTTATCAGTAAGGAACGGGCTATGGAGGCCGCTACTGAGGCAGGCATGCGCTGTATGGGAAGGCGTTCTGCTTGGTTCACCAAGGAAGCCTGGGAACGGCCCCTTGATGGAGCAGTTATCGAGTTCGTCGCAAAATGGTTTGATTCCGGAGTTGATCCGTTTCCTCAACCTTGGAATCTACGCTTCAATGAGTGGCAGGACACCTGGGGGCAGGAAGCGGGTGCCTATATGAACGCACAAGAAACTTG
>CAZMOW010000088.1:0-10186 GCA_964567975.1 uncultured Anaerolineales bacterium
GAACGCCTGCGCGGACGAAGAATAGTGAGCCATCTACAACATTTGCGTGCACCCCTGCAGTGCCTGTTTGGCGTGTATTGGCGTGTAGATCCGCTATTCGCAGTTGCTTTCAGGCTTTCCAGGACTGGGGCACGGCTGTCAGCTTATCAACGCCCAGATGATCCCTTTTGCAGAGAGACGAACGATCTCCCTCGGTGCCCCTTGAGGGGAAAGGATGGCGGAGAAGAGTAGGTTGGAATCCCAAAAGGCCCTATAGCTCATACTTCTCGGCCAATTCGGGATATCGCTCCCGGAATATCTCCTCCCTGATGGCCTCGTTATCCTCCAGGACCTCTTTCAGGAGGATCCCCCGCTCCCTGAGGGTTTCACCTATCTGATCTAAGAATTCCTCCGCTCGCTCCCATCGGCGGGGGTAGATGACCAAACGGTCCTCCTCCTCGACAAGTACCAGTTCGGTGCCTTCCTCAAGATCGTATTTGTCTCTAAGGGGTGCGGGGATGGTAATCCGCCCTCTATCCCTCATGCGAATTATGCGGCGAGAAACGACATTCCCCCCCATGATTCCTCCTTCCCGAATGGGAATTTCCCACTAGGAGAAGAATAACACAAGGGGAATCGTACGTCAACTATGGGGGGGAAGGGCGGCGGTGTGCGAACCGCATTTGGGTGACTGTCACGTTTCATAGGATATAGGATGCTCAACTCAAAGCAACGCCAGAAGCGAGAACTACAATCTATCCGTTGCGCTTTGCTCCCGCCTCAACCCTTGCCCATTCGAGCAGCGACTGGGCAAACCGCTGGGACAGGTTGTCGTCATGCCTTCGGACAATCTCGGCGAAATCCTGAAATGTAATGACGTTTGGCCCCTCTCCATTAGGCTGAACGTACACGATAAGGGATTCCGGTGAAGTAATCTGAACCTCGATCTCCCTTGATGCTGCGCTCATGCCCTGAAGGTTCGGTCGTGCCATGACCTCGCGCATGGTCTCGGGAATGCGAAGCAGCCCCATCCCTTCAAGATGCTCTAGCAGATAAAAATACTTGCACTTGGCTGTCGTCGCGCGAAAAATGTCAAGTAGTCCTTCGAGAAGCCGACGCAGCCCCGCCTTTTGCGCGGCAAGCAGGTATTCATCCTGTTTGGACCCGCGAGATCCCTGGTCGGTCTTGAGTTCCACAAGCACAGCTTTGGTATGATCGACCGACAGGGCGAGGTAATCGACCTTGTACGATGCATTTGTCAGTCTGTTAGGATAGATCGTTTCGATACGAACGGGAAACTCTGGCACCAAGCCTGGCTGCAGTGGGAATCCAAGCCTGGCTTCAAGCACTTCTACAAGATACAAAGAGAAGTAGACATCTGCTCGTCGCTCGAGTTGATAGTTGGGAAAGTGCCGCCAGGTATCCATGCGGTCGAATAGCCCGCCGATCTGTGTCAAAGATTCTCTCCTTCTGGTAAGAGTTGAGGATACGATGGAGGTCATGGCCATCACTTTTTGCCCACGACTGAAAACAACGTCATGTCAGCGCTACTCTGGAACTATGGCGCCCAACTCCCCTGACTGGCGCTGTACGTCGGGGGAGTTGGGTCGCAGCACGACTATTCAACCACCTCAAACCCCGACTCGTCCACCTCCACGCCCAGGCCGGGTTTGTCGGGTAGGGGCACGCAGCCGTCCTCCTCCACCAGGAGAGGCTCCACGAACATGGGCTGGCTCGTCTCGGGGGTGAGGATGGGGGGATCGTAGCCGTACTCTACCAGGGGGCAGTTCTCCACCGTGGCCATGGCCTGCAGGCTGGCGGCGATGCCAAGGAAAAAGTGGGCCCCGCTCATCACGTGGGGCACGATGAGACGCCCCAGATAGTCGGCAAAGGTAGCCGCGCGGCGTACGCCGATGATGCCATAGTTGCCGCCCAGGATCACGTCGGGCTGGATGATGTCATAGGCCCCGCGCAGGAGATGCTCCCGAAAGTCGTACACCGTGGGCGTGTGCTCCCCACCGGCGATGAACATATCCACCAGGGCGGCCAGGTCGGCCAGACCCTCCACGTCCTGCCGTGGCAGGGGCTCCTCCAGGTAGTAGACATCGAACGCTTCCAGTACCTGAGCCATCTGCTCGGCCGTGCATCGCGACCAAAAGGGATAGCCCTCGCACGCGTTGTTCTGGTTAGCGTCCACGAGGATGGTCAGATCGTCCCCCGCCGCCTCGCGTACGGCCTCCACGACTTCCACGTCATCCCAGGGATCGGGCCGATGCAGCCGCAGCTTCACCGCTTTGAAGCCCTCCTCCATGATGGCCAACACGTGGTCGGCCATCTGCTCGGGCTCCATGAGCCGACTGGTGGCAGCGTACACGGGCACACGGTCCATGGACGCGCCCAGCAGCTTGTAGACGGGCAGATCAGCCGCCTTGCCGGCGATGTCCCACAGGGCGATCTCCAGCCCCGAGGCCCCATGGCCGGCGTTGCCAGAGCGCCGCCCGCTCATGTAGTTTTGCCAAAAGGCCCGCACGTGAAAGGGGTCCACCCCCTCGAGGATGCTCGTATCGGAGCATCCCGTATCGGGCCCGTAACCGACGATACCCTCGTCCGTATAGACCTTGTAGAAGGAGAAGGTGAAAGACGTGATGGGCGTGGCCTTGGGACCGCGCCAGGCCGCCTTCCAGGGTTCAGGGAGGGTGAGGGGTTCCTTGCTGCGCAAGAGTTCTACTTTGGTCACTTTCATCTCGTTCACCTCGTTTGTTTCAGTCGTTGGTTTGAATTTGCTTAGCCTCTAAAGGTTTTGTGCAACAAACGCTCCATATTCTCTGCCCAATGTACATTTTGCCAAAGAAAATGCCACACACCTGACTAAATATTTAGGGTCTCTCCCTCCTATGCTACCCTCAACTGAGCTTCCCCGCCTCATAGAGGGCTTCCTGCTCGCGATACCAGGCCACGTTCTCACGGATCATCTCCCGGATGGGCAGATCGTAGGGGCAGCGGGGCTCGCAGTCGCCACATTCGACGCAGGTCTCGGCCTTGGCCACCATGGACTGGCCCCACTCGCCGAAAAAGCGCTCCGCCGAGAAGCGCTTGGCATGGCTGCGCAGGCGCAGCACCGACGAGATGGAGATCTCTTGCGGACAGGGTTGGCAATAGCCGCAGGCGCGGCAAAAGCGCGTCCCCAGTTCCTCGCGCAGGCGGGCCATCTCTGCCTCTTCCGCCTCGGTGAGTTCGGCGGGCCCCTCCATCACGGCCACGATCTGCTCGATCTCCTCAAAGGCCTGGATGCCCACCAGGGGGAGCGCGTCGGGATACTGGCGCAGAAACTTGAAGGCCAATGTGGCCTTCTCCAGCAGACCGCCGCCCATGGGCTTCATGGCGATAAAGCCCACCCCTCGCTCGCGACAGAGGGGGATCAGATCCTCCGCCGGCTCGCGCATGATAAAGTTAAAGGGGAACATCAGCGTCTCAAAGTGGCCCGACTTTACCAGTGTCTTGGCCATCTCTGGGCTGTGGGAGGTGACGCCGATGTGCCCGATCCGTCCCGCCGCCTTGGCCTCGCGGGCCACGTCCAAGGGCCCGCCGGGCACTAGAATGCTTTCCAGTTCCTCCTCCTCGGTCACGTTGTGGAGTTGGTAGAGGTCGATGTGCTGCAATCCCAGGCGATCAAAGCTGATCTCCATCCGCTCGCGAAAGGTCTCTCCGTCCAGGCCGTGGTTCTTGGTGGCCAGCACCAATCCCTGGCGCCGCCCGGCGATGGCCTTGCCGATCCTCGCCTGGCTGGTGGTGTAGGCGTGGGCGGTGTCCAAAAAGGTGACGCCCAGATCGAGGCAGTGCCGCACGACGCGTACGGCCTCCTCTTCACTCAAACGCTGTATGGGGATGCCTCCAAAGCCCACCTCGGAGACCATCAGACCTGTGGTACCCAATTCGATCGTTTGCATGCAAACGCTCCTTTAGCTGTAAACGTTGGTTACACCAAGAGCCCCTGAAGGTTTGCTGAGAGAAATGTCGGACTCTCCTTGTCCTGCCTTATATGCGTTTCCATGAAGGGAAAAGTGTCTGAAAACATCTTTAGGGGCTTTCCTTTCTCTTAATAGTTCAACTACTCATTGCCATACGCATTCAGCCCCCGCCAGTGGATATCCTAAAAACCCTCCCACGTGTAAAGGGGTTCCAGATCGGCGAGGATCTCGTCCAGGGCGCGGTGATCCTGCTCGTCCATCATCTCCGGCGGGGCGTTGCGCCGAAAGGCCGACTGGATGACACCGCGTCGACGCAGCACCTCCTTATAGATGGCGCCATGGCACTGAACCTCGATGGCATAGAGAGGGGCCAGCAGGCCGTAGACGCGCTTGGCCTCCTCCCGGTCGCCCTCTTCCAGGGCGTTCCACAGGCGCACCACCACGTCGGTGACGTGGCAGCCGGGCATCTGTCCCGCTGAGCCACGAGGGTGCTCCAGCAACAGGTAACGTCCGCCGGCACCGCCAAAGACGCCCTTGAGCCCGGGCAGGTCCATCGCCAACAGCCGGCTCAGCTTGTGGGTGGCGGGCATGGTCTCTTCCTTGATGTACTCCACGTGCTCTACCTCACGCACCAGGCGCGCCAGGGTGTCCACGGGAATATCCGTGCCCACGGTATGGTTCTGCACAAAGATGGGGATGTCGATGGCCTCCGAGATGGCGCGATAGTAGGAAAGCAGCCCCTCGGCGTGGGTGATCTTGTTGATATAGGGGGCCATGGCGATGACGGCGTCGGCCCCTATCTCCTGTGCATGGCGACTGAACATCACGGCGTGGGAGGCGCAGACGCCCGCCGTGCCCACGACCACGGGCACGCGACCCGCCGTCTGTTCCACCACGATGTGGGTTCCCCGCAGCCGCTCCTCGTCGGACAGGTTGGTGAACTCGCTGGCGTTGACGGGATAGACGATGCCGTGGGCCCCGCAGCCGACGCAAAAGTCGACCACGCGGCGCAGCCCCTCCTCGTCCATCCGCCCCTGGTCGTCAAAGGGGGTGGAGGGGATGGTGAACACGCCCTGATAGGGGGTGGGATGACTCATTGCGTACCTCCTGTTATCATATGTTATATCTCTGTATTCGTCCCCGGCCTTTTTACGTACGGCGGTGATCCAGTACGTCGGGATTGGCCACATGCTGGGGGAGTTTCCCCCTGGCCAGGGCCACGGCGGCCACGCCCACGTCCCGGTCACGCTGGGCATAGGTCTCGTCGGCGGATGACGCCGTGTGGGGCGTGAGGACGACGTTATCCATCTCCAGGAAGGGATGATCCGATCCGATGGGCTCCGACGCAAAGACGTCCAGGCCGGCGCCGGCGATGCGTCCCTCCTCCAGAACCTTTATCAGGTCAGCCTCCTTGACCACCCCACCGCGGCTGGTATTGACAAAGTAGGCCGTGGGTTTCATCTGCTCAAAGAAAGAGGCGTCGATCATATCCTCGGTATCGGGGTTGAGGGGGATGTGGCACGAGACATAGTCGGAACGAGAGGCGAGCTCCTCCAGCCCCACGGGCTCCACATTCGCCTCCTCAAAGACGGCGTCCTCCACAAAGGGGTCGTAGGCGATGATGTTCATCTCCAGGGCCCGGGCGCGCTCCGCCGTGGCCTGGGCGATATTGCCAAAGGCCAAGAGCCCCAACGTCTCGCCGTGGATGGTCCCCATGGGAGAGCGTATGGCCCGGGCCGCCTCCCAGCCCTCGGTGCGCAGGAGGTGATCCAGTTGGCGCAGTTTTTTGGCACAGGCCAAAAGGTGCATGATGGCGTGATTGGCCACCTCCCGGGTGCAAAAGTTGGGGAAATGAGCCACCACCACGCCGTACTCGGTGGCCGCCTCCAAGTCGATGGTGTCCACCCCCACGCCGTAGCGCACCACGCCCTTGAGATGGGGCGCGTTGGCCAGCACCTCACGGGTGTAGGGCTCACTGTAGCAGAGGCCCACGTGGGCATCGCGCACGGCCTCCAGTACCTCCTCCGGCGTGCGGCATCGGCCCCGCTTGATCAACTCTATATCCGCCGCTTTGTCCAGAGCCTTTCGCTCCTCCAGACAGGAATCATCTGGCCCGGCTCCCGTATGAACGACGATCTTTTTCTCCATGGTTTGTCTCCTCATCTTTGTGAACGATTAGTAAAAGTGAATGGACTGCTATGGACCCACGTACACGATCCGCCTATGTGATAGCCACTTTCTCTATTATACGACACGTGACCCGGTGTGCGCGAGACCTGCTCTCCGATCCTGCCCCTTCTTATATAGTAAAAAAAGAATATTGTCAACGAACGGGCCAATGTTAGGATGCTATCTCCTGGGCATTGTACGATCTCCTCTATCCGATTTCTCTTTGTCCTGCGTGCTGATCTACAATATAATCACGCTTGTTCAAAGGTGTCGTGTCGGACGAGTAGACACTCGGCCCTTTGACCAGATATTACGGTAGAGAATGGAGTCCATCTTTATATGTTTAGTTTATTCGATCAGATCACCAACTGGATCATCGTCTCCATCGGCGACAATGGCCCCCTATTTATCTTTCTGGGGGGACTCATCGAGCAGGTGATCGTGCCCATTCCCTCTCCCCTCATCACCATGGCCGGTGGATTCTTGTTGATTGAACAAAACGTGTCTCTCCTGCAGGCCGTACAGGAGGTCCTTTTCAAAGTCTCCCTGCCCTATACGGCCGCCGCCGTCCTGGGCCTGGGCATCGTCTATTTTATCGCCTATTTTGGCGGCAAGGCGTTGATCGACAGGTTTCACGGCTGGCTGGGGTTCTCCTGGCGCAACATCGAGCAGTTGCAGACGAGATTTCAGGGAAATCGATGGGATGAAGTCCTGCTCGTCGTCCTGCGGGCCGTCCCCGTCATCCCCATCTCCCTTGTCTCTGGGGTTGCTGGCGCCATCCGCTTTCCCATCTTTAAATTTTACCTGCTATCCACCATCGGCGTCCTGATCCGCAGTTTCCTCCTGGGCCTCATCGGCTGGCAGACCGGGGAAGCCTATCAGGCCATGGCCGAGGGCATAGAACAGATCGAGGACTATGTCACGGTCGGTCTGGTGATCATCATCGCTGCCCTGTTGTTCTGGGGCTATAGAAGAAGAGAGAGATTTTTACAGGCCCGCGCGACGCGACAGGCCAAATAGCGCACCACGCGCAAAGGTAGGGGGAAGGGCTTGACTCATGTATCCCTATCTGTTATAGGACACGATGGCCGAACACCCCTGCGACGCGTCCCGCTTTTTGAACATGTACGGCTCCGAGGATTGGCAGAAGCGGAACCTGTAGCCTCAGGGAACACCAAAGGCCTCGATGGCCTCGGCGACGACGGCCAGGATTCGCTCGCGCATGGTCATGGAGGACATAGTATATCTATTCCTTTTTCAACGAGCAGTCATACAGAGCAGGAATTAAATGGAGACGATTTCGTTCAATCCTTCGATGAGAAGTGCAATCTCTTCTGTATCAACCTGGCCGATCTTATCATCAAGGCGAGCTGTCGACAATGTCCTGACCTGACTAATCTTTACCCAAGACTTTTTGGGGAGATCGCCACTTCTTAGTTCATGTGTAAGAGGGAAACCAGCCCGTTGAGGCTGGCTGGTAATAGCCATGGCGATGACAGTGCCTGACCGATCATTGAAAACGTCATGGCTAATAATCACAACGGGGCGAACACCCGCTTGTTCATGACCGCGGGCGGGATTCAGAGCGGCCCAGTAAACTTGCCCCCTCAGTATTCTGGCCATTCAGATAGATCCCCTGCTAATCCCTCATCGGCCAAAGCTTGTTCATAGGCGGGATCCAGCTTTGCTGCTTCCCTGGCCAGCCTGGATCTTTCTACCTTGGCTAACTGTTCCTTGACGGCGTTTTCAACAGCACTGCTTCGGCTGGGGTATTTGCCCTCAGCAACCAAGCGATCTAGTCTTGACAGGATATCTTGTTCGATTGTCACCGCAACTTTTTGTTTTGGCATATCACTCACCTCCAGTATGACATTATATCATACTCTTTGCGCCAGCGCGAATTCCAAAAGTCGAGCTATGGCTTTTGGACTACATGAATTTTGGTATCCAGTTAGCCCCCGCCCTTTGCATCCGAGGAGACCTCCTCATACGAGAAGTCGTGGAGGTCGTCGATGGCCCGGTGCACCTCGTCCACGTCGATGCCCAGGGCCTGGTAGGCGGCGTCGGTGATGGCCGTGCCGTGAGGCGGGCAGCCGGGCACCCGGATGCCCCGCTCCCGCTGGGCGCGGGCGCATTTGTCCACCACCACGGGGGTGCCCTCCAGGGGCGGTATCTCATCCGCCCCCATCCCCTTTGGGTGGCGTTTATCGTGGAAGAGGATCAGACGCCTGATCCAACCGACGTAGGCTTGCTCAGTGCGCATGGAATGATGCTTGGTGCGTATGACATCGCGAACGCCATCGAGCAGCTTCTTCTTGCGGCGCCTGGTCACTGTCTTCCTTCTCAACTGGATTTGCACTTTTCGATCCGCTGGGGTATACCACTACAGAGGTATTTTGTACCTTTTGCTTAGCGGAGGTAAGCGCATTATAGGGGCAAAATGCCTTTCATCATCTACTACCCCTCTAATCGTCCAGAACACAAAGTGGAAGCGCAAAGGAGAGGAGCATTTGGAAGAACAAACAATCCTCAGGAGTTGTTTCAGCTTGTGGTAAGCGCTATTCAGAGCGGGGAGATGTGAGGTATATTGGCAAGAAGGGCCCGGCCTAACATCCGCTTTACCCGACCGGGCTGAGCTGCGCTGAATTGGAGGTTGCAGGCGTCTCTGGGCAGAAGGCTCGCTTGCACCGCCGCGCGGCGGGTGATCTTTTTCGTTAGGCGCTAGAAACATCATGAAAGAGAAGGAGAAAATGAAATGACTGAAACATCAGCAGTGATGAACAAGAAATTTGCCGGTCTCAGACGCTTCAATCTCATCATGGGATTCCTGCACCTAACCCAAGGCGTTTTCATGATCCTGGTGAGTAACGATACGACGTATCCAATTTACACCAATTACCTGAACTTTGATACGACCACCTTTACTCTGTCCCCAAATTCACAACTATATTATGAATTACCTTTTGGCCCGGCAGTCGCGATGTTCCTGCTGATCTCGGCTGTGGCGCACTTTTATCTGTCAACCATTGGCTATGAGCGCTATGTGGAAAACCTGAAGAAAGGCATGAACCCCGTCCGATTTTACGAATATGCGCTCAGTTCTTCGCTCATGATAGTGCTCATAGGCATGCTGATCGGGCTTTGGGATCTGGGAGCCATTATCCTGATCTTTACGCTCAACGGCACGATGAATCTGTTTGGTATTATGATGGAGTTACATAACCAACACACTGAAAAGGTCAACTGGACGGCATTCATTTACGGTTGTATTGCAGGTTTCATCCCCTGGGTCGTCATCATGCTGTACTTTGTGGGTGCGGTGAGCTCCGGCGATGCCAAGCCACCGGATTTTGTGTACGCTATTGTTCCGACACTGTTTGTTTTCTTTAACATTTTTGCGATCAATATGGTTTTGCAATACAAAAAAGTGGGTCGATGGAAGGATTACCTGTTTGGCGAGCGTGTGTACATTATTCTGAGTCTATTAGCCAAATCAACACTGTGTTGGCTGATATGGACGGGTACACTGGCACCCGTCTAAATCAAAAGGGTTAGGAAGATAGGATTCTTGAGAAAATCCCTTCAGGGAGTTTTACGCAGCAGTGAGCCTGTACAAGCGGGTTTTTTATGCAGAGGTATCGGGGCAGAATAACATGTTCGCCAGCAGGAATTCCCATTCTGGATATTGATGGTAATATGTATGGTATCATGCATGAATACCAGGGGTACGATGTCATTCGATCGATGGAAGAATT
Organism: uncultured Anaerolineales bacterium; assembly: GCA_964567975.1. Taxonomy (GTDB): domain Bacteria; phylum Chloroflexota; class Anaerolineae; order UBA1429; family UBA1429; genus JAWLEV01. Next base: position 9,872 of record CAZMOW010000088.1, read on the forward strand.
CCGGCGTTTCAGCAACGAGCGTTTTGGTCACGACCTACACAGAATGATCTTTGGGCACACGCATCGTCGACAACTTACGTACCTGTCTGATAAAGACCACTGGCTCAATCCGGGTAGCGTTTCCTATCGCCGGCCAGATGAACAGTACCGGGGTGCTCACTATGCCCTGATACAGGACGGCAGTGTGTCTCTCCGGAGAGTTCCGTATCCCACGGAACAGCTGTATCGTGAGGCGTTAGCATCAAGCGTTTGTCAACGTGAAAAGAAACCTACCTTTTTATGGTGGTCACCGAAATGAGGCGAACAATTGCTTCC
>CAZMOW010000089.1:0-10114 GCA_964567975.1 uncultured Anaerolineales bacterium
CCAGTCTCTTCTTTCTCGTATGTGGGGTCAGCCTAACAGACTTTGCGTGCACCCCAACAGAAGGGATATTTGACATCCCACAGCATATGCCGCTAGAATACGGGAGCATGTGTAAAGTGACATCATATTGTCCATTCGATACAATCGGAGAGGTGAACCATGGTAGACGGATATGCTGGCAAGATCCTGCACGTGAATCTTACAGAAGGCGAGCTGTGGGCGGAGGAACCGTCTCAGGATTTCTATCGGCGCTATCTGGGCGGAAACGGATTCATCGCCTACTATTTGCTGAAAGAGGTTCCCAAAGGAGCCGATCCCCTGGGGCCGGAAAATGCCCTCGTCTTTGCCACGGGCACGACGACGGGAATCCCCGTCACGGGCGCGGGCAGAAGCGCCGTGGGCGCAAAATCCCCCCTCACCGGGGGCTATGGCGAGGCGGACGTGGGCGGATTCTTTGGCGCCGAGCTCAAACAGGCCGGCTTCGATGCCCTCGTGATTCAGGGCCAGGCCCCCTCCCCCGTGTACCTGTGGGTGCATGACGGTGAGGCCGAGCTTCGCCCGGCCGACCATCTATGGGGAACCACCACCCTGGAATGCCAGGAGGCGATTCAAGCGGAATTGGATGATTCGCGCGTGCGCCTGGCCATGATTGGCCCGGGCGGCGAAAAGCTCGTCCTCTACGCCTGTGTGATAAACGACCTCAGACACGCCGCCGGACGCACGGGCACCGGCGCCGTCATGGGCAGCAAGAACCTCAAGGCCGTGGCGGCCCGGGGAACCACCAACGTTCCCATCGCCGACACGGACGCCTTGGGTGAACTGAGGAGCTGGATGCGCGACAACTGGAAGGAAAAGGCCTGGCAGATGCACGACCTGGGCACCAACGGCGGCCTGGAGGATCTTGACGAGGTGGGGGCTTTGCCCACCCGCAATTTCCAGGACGGACAGTTCGAGGGCGCCAAAAAGATCGGCGGCGTGGCCATGCGTGATACAGTGCTGACGGGACGCGAGGGCTGCTACGCCTGCCCCATCCGCTGCAAGCGCGTGGTAGAGATCCACGATGAGGATTATGACGTCAATCCCATCTATGGCGGTCCCGAGTACGAGACCGTGGGCGCCTTTGGATCCAACTGTGGCATAGACGACCTGCGAGCCATATCCAAGGCCCACGAACTGTGTAATGCCTACGGCCTCGATACCATCTCGGCGGGCATGGCCGTATCCTTTGCCATGGAGTGTTTTGAGAACGGCCTCCTGACGACCGAGGACACGGGTGGACTGGATCTGAGTTTTGGCAACGGCAAAGCCATGGTCGAACTGACGCGACAGATCTGCGAGCGCGAGGGGTTGGGAGATCTGCTGGCCGAGGGCCCAGAGATCGCGGCCAGCGAGATCGGCCCCGAGGCCGAGGCTTTTGTCATCGACGTCAAGGGGCAGCCTTTCCCCATGCACGAGTGCCGCACACGACACGGCCAGGGGCTTGGCTATGCCGTCTCACCCACGGGTGCGGACCATATGCACAACCTTTGGGACGAAGGGCTGGCGAGCGAATCCCTGGGGGAAAATCTCAAAGAACTGGGCGTCTACACCCCGGTACCCCAGACAGAACTGAACGCCGACAAGGTACGCGCCTATACCGCTGTCACCAACTGGCAGTGGGTGTACAATCACCTGGGCCACTGCATGTTCATCCCCTGGTCGCGGGATCAGATGGTAGAGCTCGTCAGGGCCATCACCGGCTGGCAGACGAACGTTTGGGAAATGCTCAAGGCCGGCGAGCGGGGCGTGACCCTGGCACGCGTGTTCAACGTGCGTGAGGGCTTTGGACGGGAGGACGACACCCTGCCACCGCGGATGAACACCCCCCACGTGAGCGGCACCCTGAACGAGAAACCCATCGACCCCGAAGTGCTGGACGAGTATGTGTCCACCTTTTATGGGATGATGGGCTGGGATACGAAAGACGGCATCCCCACCCTGGCCAAGCTCCAGGAGCTGGATATCGCATGGGCGGCCGACGAGCTGGACTAGGGCAACGATCTCAAGACGGGACGTATCCAGCGCCCGCAAAGACAGGTGAGACGCAAGGGATTGGGGAAATTCCCAATCCCTTGTTCGCTTCCAAGCCCTCCAGATGCACGTGAATGTCGCTGATTCAGTGCCACCGGTCGCAGCAAAATGCCATGGCGTTACGAACAATTGGCGGAGCGCCATTCCACCTCTCTGCCCCCGAGACCTAACCTGCCCTCAGCAAGTCTAGAGGTCGACGGGTCCCCTGCAAATCTGATGAGCGGCTCAAGGGACCTTGCAGCCCCAAGTCTTCCCGCCCCTTTTTGACAGAGAATAGACCTCATAGTATAATAGAACATATGTTCTATTGACAACCACGGTGGTATACGTTATATTAGCTGCAAAATACTGTCGTCCACCATCATAACATTGTCCCGCTGCACTTATTACGAAACGAACCCATTTTCCTCATAGGAGACGTAACGACCGGCCCCAAGCACATTACCGACAAAATGTGCTGCCGGTCGCGATCAGAGATCTCCTTGAGACATTGTATCTGGACCATTAACATACATTGCGTACACTCTGTTCGAGCATACCAGGATGGTCGGCATATCGTATAATATATTCATGAGCCACCTCCCCTAGAATCGTTTTTTCTAAGGTAATTCCGATGAAAATATCGGATACTCGAATGCTTAATGCCCTTTTCAGCTCAGCCAATATCGTTTATATTATCAGAAACTTTCATGTTGCCCTATCTTTTTTCCCCAGCATCATGTATAATATCCGTGAGGATCTCACCCCGGCGGCCACATGGTGTGAGCCGCCATTAGACAAGCCTATGGGAGGGCAAAATATGTCATTTTCACTATCAGACCTGAACTGGGACCAGATCGTGCAGCGCCTCATGCGCATCTTCAGGTTCGACGAGACCGTGTGGGAAGAGATAGAACACGATGAACTCGCCGACATGGAGGCGGCGGCGGTCGTCGTCATTGCCGCTTTTCTGTCTGCCGTGGGGTCAGGGATAGCAAGCCGAGGCTTTATCGGGGTCTTTATCCTGAGCCTGCTCACCGGTGTCCTGATCAGTTGGCTGCTCTGGAGCTTTGTGACCATGTTCGTCGGCACCCGCCTCTTTGACGCCGAGACCGACTTTCGAGAGATGGCCCGCGTCTTGGGCTATGCCAACGCCCCGATGGCGCTGGGCATTCTGAGCGCCATTCCATGCCTGGGAGCCCTGATCGGCCTCATCGCCATGGTGCTCTCGCTGGTCATCGGATTCCTTGCCACCAGAGAAGCTCTGGATCTCCCCACCGGCGAGACCATAATCACCATCGTCATCGGCTGGGTCATCGTCTTTGTGGTGACCATGCTGATAGGTATGGGTGGTTTCTTGCTATAAGAGCACAGCGCCACGGACCATCCTTTTCATCAGCCGGTACTTTTCAGAACCACCCCCTCGAGAGGGCGCAAGGGATACCACCTTTTTCGCCCTCTCGATTCCGTGCCCTTGAGAAACGCTGCCACATGGCACACAGGAGAGGTCATCGGCGGACATTTGACGTCAAAGTCCCCTTGTGACATAATTGAGTTCGGTTGTGTTTGTGAGCGCGATTTTGCAATGATAAAGGGGACCTGTACGTATGGACAAGGAAAACACCAAAAAGGTGGAACAACAAGAAAAAGAGCAGACTGCACAGATCCAAGAAGCGTCCGGCAATGTTTCTGAGGAACCCGAATCGGGTCCCTCCAGCATTCAGGCGCTAAAGCCGGGCATGAGGCTCAAGGGCACAGTGCAAAACGTTGTCGATTTTGGCGCCTTTATCGATATAGGTGTGGGACGCGACGGCTTGGCACATATATCGACCCTCAAGAGGGCGGGCATAGATGAGACCCTCCAAGCGGGGGATGAAATCGACGTTCAGATTCGGCATGTAGATGCGGAAAGAGATCGCATCAGCCTGACCATCCCGGGGGCGGGGAAAAGCGCCAAGACATCCCTTGAGGATTTGGAAGAGGGATCTGTGGTTACAGGGCGCGTCGTTCGCCTCGTCGATTTTGGAGCCTTTATCGATATAGGTGCGCGAACGGACGGCCTGTTGCATATCTCCGAGTTTACGGGCGGATATATCAAACATCCATCGGACGAGCTGGACGCGGGCGAAGAAGTAAAGGTGCGCATCCTGGAAGTGGATGCCGAGAGACAGCGAATCTCGCTGTCCATGAAGGAAGTGGAGAATCCGGCAGCCCAGACCATGGAGGCGCCCGAAGAGGAAGAACAGGACTTTCCCACCGCCTTTGAGGTGGCCTGGCAGCAGGCCATGGGCGGGGAAGAAGAGCAATAGACCTCAGACGTCTTCATTATTATGAATCAGATGTGCACGAGGCAAACCTGCAGGTTTGCCTCTTTTTACTGTGGAAGAAGGATCATTTTTACAATCCGACCATTCCACAGTAGAATCGGACGTGTGATGACACTTGTCAAGGGGGTGGGATAGTGCTTATCAGGGAAGCTATGGAGGTCTTTTGGCAGACGCTCAAGGACACGTGGGAGGAACTGTATCCCCTTGGCATGGTCAATCTCGTCTGGCTATTCTCCTGGGGACTACCCGTCGGATTGGGCACGGCGACCAAGATCCCCATCGTCATCATCGCAGGGTTGGTCCTGGGGGTGCTGCTCTTCCCCATCACCATGGCCGGCATCTATTATGTGGCCAATCGGGTGGCCCACGCCAAGACGTTTCACTTTAGCGACTTTATCGAGGGCATCAAGAAGCACTGGTGGCGCGCCCTCCTCTGGCTTTTGATCAATGGTGTGTTCGTCTTCCTCGTGCGCATGAATCTGCTATTCTATCCCTCTGTCTTTGAGGGAGCGTGGGTTGCCCTGGTACTGGGATTCTGGCTCGCTCTCTTTGCCTTCTGGGTCATGATGCAGATCTACTTTTGGCCCCTCCTCATCGCTCAGGAAGAATCCAACATGCTCCTCGCCTGGCGCAACTCTGCCTATCTGATCCTGGCCAACCCCTTTTACGCCTTTTTCATTTTTTGTTTCACTTTCTTCCTTCTGGTCCTCTCCATCGTCCTGACCCTACCCTTTATCTTTGTGGGCATGGCCATCCCGGCCATCCTGGGAAATAATGCCGTGCTCAAACTTTTATCCGAATTCGATATCATAGAAGACCCCCGCCCCAAGCCCCTGCGGTAAAAAGGGCGACGCAAAGCACACAGGAGGAAAAAATATGCCCCTTCATAAGGCGGTACGTACCTTTGAGGCCGACAGGATGAAAGTGAAGGTGTATGTCACGCGCGAGGCCATGGGCATGGCGGCGGCAGAGGCCGTGGCCCGCCGTGTGGACGAAATCCTTGCCCAACACGAGCGGGTGCGCATCGTCTTTGCCGCAGCCGTATCGCAGAACGAGTTCCTGGCCCACCTCCGCCAGATAGAGGGGATCGATTGGGACAGGGTCGAGGCCTTTCACATGGACGAGTATGTGGGCCTGCCGGACGACGCCCCACAGCGATTCGGGAACTTTTTGAGAGAACACCTCTTTGATTGTGTACAGCCGGGCCGCGCGGAATATATCGACGGAACCGCCCCGGATTTGGAAACCGAATGCGAGCGATACGCGGCCCTGTTGGCGGAGCGTCCCGTGGATATCGTCTGCGCCGGCATCGGCGAGAATGGACACATGGCCTTCAACGACCCCCATGTAGCCGATTTTGAGGACCCCGAGACGGTCAAGGTGGTGGAATTGGACAGAACGTGCCGTATGCAACAGGTACACGATGGCGCCTTTGCCACCCTGGACCAGGTCCCCACCCACGCCCTGACGCTGACCATGCCGGCGTTGATGAGCGCCCACCGGATCTATTGTATGGTCCCCGGCCCCACCAAGCGCGAGGCGGTACGCAGTACCATCGAGGGCCCCATCAGTACAGCGTGCCCGGCGACCATCATGCGCCGTCACGACCACGCTGTGTTATACCTGGATGCCGAGGCCGCAGAGGACATATAGGACCATAGCGCAAATCTACAAGGAGGCAATATGCCCAAACTATCCGTCTGTATCGAGATGTTCTGGCCCGAGGAACCTTACGAGGAGCGGATCGCCCGCGTCGCGGACCTCGGCTTTCCCGCCTTTGAGTTCTGGGGCTGGAAAAACAAAGAGATCTCCAAAATCGAAAAGGCTGTCAAAAAGTACGACATTCCTCTGGTGGCCCTCTCCCTGGAGCCAGCGAGTAGTCTGATCAAACGCAACGTCGAGGCCGACCTGGTGGAGGGCATGGAGGAGACGGCCTCCATCGCCACGGCCCTGGGCTGTGAGACCATCATCGCCACCGTGGGCGACACCTACGACGATGAGACCTACGAGATCAGCCGGCGGCGCGTGGTGCGTAACCTCTCCGCCCTGGCCCCCGTGGCCGAGGCACACGACCTGACCCTCGTCATCGAGCCCCTGAATACCCTGGTGGACCACCACGGCTACTGGCTGACGACCATGGCGCAGGCCGTCGATATAGTGCAGGAAATCCAGTCCCCCGCGGTCAAGATCCTCATGGATCTCTATCACCAGCAGATCATGGAGGGCAACATCATAAACAACCTTTGCGCCCATATAGATCACATCGGCCACTTTCACTCTGCCGGCGTCCCCGGCCGCCACGAACTGGTGGGAGGCGAGCAGGACTATAGCGCCATATTCGAGGCCATAGACGCCACAGCGTACGAGGGCTATGTGGGGCTCGAATATCGACCCACGTTGGATGCCGAAGCTTCTCTCAAGCAGACCCTACAACTAGTTAACTGACGACCCACAAAAGGAGGCAAAACAGATGCGCATCGCTTTTGTCGGTACAGGAAATATTGCACGCCAACATGGCCAAGGATTGACGAACCAGGAGAATGTCGAGTTTGTGGCCGGCTATGACGCCATACCCGGGCGCGCCCGGGCTTTTACCGAGGATTTTGGAGGGCAACCCTACGAGTCGCTGCCAGAGATGCTGGACGAGGCCGCGCCAGAGGCCGTATGGGTATGCCTGCCTCCCTTTGCCCACGGCGAGGCGGAGATGGCCCTCTTAGAGCGGGGCATCCCCTTTCTGGTGGAGAAACCCGTCAGCAACTCTATGCAAACCGCCAGAGAGATCGCCAAAAAGGTGGAAGAGACGGGCACATTGGTCGCCGCAGGTTATATGAACCGTTACCGACGGGGGGTTAACCGCGCCAGGGAGCTCCTGGTCGACGATCCCGCCGTACTGGTACATGGTGCCTGGATCGGCGGCACGCCCGGCGTGCCCTGGTGGAGGGAGAAGGCTCTCTCTGGAGGGCAGATCGTGGAGCAGACCACCCATATCTTTGACCTGGTGCGCTATTTGGTGGGCGAGCCGGAGACGGTATGTGCCCAGGCAGCCAGGGGTTTCGTTCGCGACCTTCCCGACTATGATGTGGAGGACGCCAGCGCCGTCACCGTCAGATTCGCTGGCGGCGCCGTGGGTAGCCTGATGAGTTGCTGCGCTAACCGCAGCGGCGGGGGCGGTGTGCACCTCACCATCGTGGCACGGGATCACGTCTCAAACTTTGCAGGATGGGAGAACGAGCTCGTCATCCAAAAGTCGCGCCTCGAAGAGGAGCGCGTTGCGGGCGAGCCCAACATCTTTGAGATAGAGGACGCCACCTTTTTACGGGCCGTCGCCGAGGATGCCCCCGGTCTGGTGCGTTCGCCGTACGCGGACGCCGTCAAGACCTTGGCCTTCTGCCTTGCAGCGAACGAGGCCCTGGAGACGCACGAGACCATCGAGGTATCTTCGCTCTAGAAAAAGTAGCGACAAGAATAAAACTGAACAGGAGAGAGCATCCCCCGCGCTCAGAAACAGGTGCTGGGGGGATGCTCGAAAAAAGTGTAGCATATGAGGTGAGAGTGTGAACATAAAAGACATAGAAATCTCGGCAGACCGGCTGCGCCGAGAGACGGACCCCGCTTCTTTTTCCTTCCAGACGACGGAGGAGGTCTCCCCCCTTGAGGAGATCCTGGGCCAGGAACGCGCCGTGCGCGCCATCGATTTTGGCGTGGATATCCCCAGCCATGGTTACAACATCTTTGCCGTGGGGCCCTCTGGATCGGGGCGCACGACGGTGGTGAAGCAGTTCCTGAACCGAGAGGCCGCCGAGCGCCCGGCCCCCTCCGAATGGTGCTATGTGTACAATTTCGGTAGCCCCCGCCATCCAAAAGCGTTGGAGCTGCCGGCGGGTCGCGCCACCGAGCTGCGGAACGAGATGGAAGAGCTCGTCAAACAACTGCGCCTCGAGATTCCCCGTGCCTTTGAGGGCGAACACTATGAAGAGCGCAGGCGCGAACTCGTGCTCGATATGGAGGAGAAGCAACGGGAGCTGTACCAGGATCTGGAAGAATACTTGAACGAACGCGATTTCGCGCTGATCCGTTCCCAGGCCGGCTTGGCCATCGCGCCCATGAAGGATGGCGAGGTGCTTTCACCCGAAACGTATCAAGAGTTGGATGATGAAACCAAAGAAAAGTATGAGAGCTATCGTCCAGAACTCCAGGAGCAGTTCGATAAGACGATGCGCCAGGCCCGGCAGCTCAACAGACAAAGCAAAGAGGCCATGGACGCGCTGAACAGCGAACTCGCCGGCTTTGTCGTGGACAACCTCATGATCGATCTGCGGACGGAATTCAAAGAATGTGCGGAGGTCCTGGAATACCTGGGCACGGTACGGGAGGACGTGGTGGAGAACGTCCAGGATTTCTTGTCCAGTCCAGATGAGGAGGGAATCGGTTTTCCCATTCCCAAAGAGCTTCGGGAACAAGAGTTCAAGCGCTACAAAGTCAACGTGATATCCCAGGCCGGGGATGTGGAGCGTGCTCCCGTGATCATAGACGACCATCCCACCTACCCCAATCTCATAGGACGCATCGAGCGGCGCGCCGTTTTCGGGGGCATGGTCACCGATTTTACCCAGATACGCGCGGGGTCCCTGCATCGCGCAAATGGCGGATACCTTGTCGTCCAGGCCCGGGACCTCTTGATGAACCCCCTGGCCTGGGATGGACTGAAGCGCGCCCTGAGCAACGGCGAGATAAAGATCGAGGATATGGCCGAGTTCTATGGCACGGTGGCCACAGCTACTCTGGAGCCCGAACCGATCCCCCTGGACATCAAGGTGGTGATCATCGGCGACGAGTACCTCTATCAGCTGCTCCACAGTTACGACGAGGATTTCCGAGAGCTGTTCAAGATCAAGGCCCAGTTCGGGCATACCATGCCTCGGGAGGATGAGACGCCCGAACAGTTTGCCCAGTTTGTGAGCAAACTCTGTCACGGAGAGGATCTGCGCCACTTTGACGCCGGCGCGGTCGCCCGTCTCATCGACGAATCATCGCGTCTGGCCGACGACCAGGAAAAGGTGACCACGCGCTTTGCCGATGTGGCCGACCTGATACGGGAAGCCTCCTCCTGGGCCCAGCGTGCCGGCCGCGAACTGGTAACCGCCGAGGACGTGCGCAGGACGATGGAAGAGCGAACCTATCGCCTGGAGTACGCTGCCGAGGAGTACCGCAAGAGAATTCAGGAGGGCGTCCTGTTGGTGGATACGGACGGAAGTACCGTGGGCCAGGTGAACGGGCTGTCTGTCATGCAGACCCCCGACTTTGCGTTTGGCCTCCCCTCGCGCATCACGGCCAACACCTTTGCGGGAAGAGCCGGCGTCGTAAGCATCGATCGCGAGGTAAAGATGAGCGGCCCCATCCACGACAAGGGGCAACTGATCCTGGCCTCCTATCTCGCAAGCCGTTTCGCCCAAAAGACGGCCCTGACCATGTCGGCCAGCATCACCTTTGAACAGCTCTATTCGGGGGTGGAGGGGGACAGCGCGTCCTCCACCGAGCTCTACGCCCTGGTGTCCAGCCTTTCGGACCTGCCCCTCAGGCAGGATCTGGCCGTGACGGGCTCGGTCAATCAGCGGGGATATACACAGGCCATCGGCGGCGTCAACGCCAAGATCGAGGGCTTTTTTGACGTGTGCCGGGCCCAGGGCCTGACAGGCGAACAGGGCGTTCTCATCCCCACGGCCAATGTGCGCCACCTC
>CAZMOW010000090.1:0-10038 GCA_964567975.1 uncultured Anaerolineales bacterium
AGGTCCATGAGGAGTACGACGAGGAACTGACGGCGGGGAGCGTGGCCGAGGAGATAGAGAACCTGGGTGTGCGCGCCCTGGCCATAGAGGCGGACGTGACGGACAGAGAGCGCGTGAACGCCATGTTCAACGAGGTGGAGGAGACCTTTGGCCGGCTGGATATCCTGGTCAACAACGCCGGCGGGGCCCTCTTTGGGCGGGACAACCCCTGGGCGGCAACGGCGAGCGAGGATGCCTTCCAGCGCACGCTGGATTTGAATCTGATGGGCACCATCTACTGCTGTCAGGCTGCCGCGCCCATGATGAAGCGCCAGGAGTCGGGCAAGATCGTCACCATCGGCAGCCAGGCCGGGCTCAAGTCGGGCGTCAGCGGGGGGAGCGCACCCTATTCCGTGGCCAAGGCCGGCGTCATCCACTATACGCGCCTGCTGGCCGCCGAGCTGGGCCCCTACAACGTGAACGTGAACTGTATGGCGCCGGCCTGGATCCTCTCCTCGCGGGCCGTGGCCCAGGGGCGGACGGAGGAGGAGACGCGCGAGCGGCTGGAGTCCCAGATCGCCCTGGGACGCCTGGGCATGCCCGAGGATTGCGCCAAGGTGCTGGAATTCCTGGTCACTGATCTATCCGATTACGTGACGGGGCAGGTGATCTCGGTGTGTGGCGGATATATTCTGTTTTAGACGGGGTGTCATTGGTAGTAGAGATGCGGTTGACAGTGTAGAGACGCAAGATCTTGCGTCTCTACCACATGGATGGACATCATGGACAAATTCAAGGGTAGATACCGGATTCCCAGCGCGCGCTGGCCGTCGTGGGACTATGGTAGTAACGCCGCCTATTTCATCACCATCTGCACCGCACACTGGAGCACATACTTTGGTAGAATTGTCGACGGGGCCATGATCCGCAGCCCGTTGGGACAGGCGGCAAGAGATTGTTGGTACCGTATCCCGAACCATTTTCCCTTTGTTATGTTAGGCGCATCCGTCGTTATGCCCAATCACGTCCACGGGGTAATCACTATCGACAAACCTGATGGCGTCAACCATTGGGAGACCAACAGGTTTGGCCCGCAATCGCGAAACCTTGCATCTATCGTGCGAGGGTACAAAATCGGCGTCACGAAATATGCTCATCAACACGGTATTGCCTTCCAATGGCAGGCGCGCTATTATGACCACGTTATTCGCAACGCCGACGACTACGAACGCATCGAAAGATATATTCGCGAGAACCCACAGAGATGGAATGAAGACAGATACTATGTGTAGGCGTTGGTTATGGACGCGCCAACATGTCTTTTGTAGAGAGGCACAATCCTGCGCATCTACTGATCAAAACGCTGCACCACCTTCGCAGGGAATCGGAGAGATGATATGCCGACAACAGACTACTATGAGCTCTTACAGCGCGTGCGCCACCTTGAACCAGCTGAGCAGGTTCGCTTGCTGAAGGATCTGACCACGCTCGTCCATAACCAGATCTCGGGCCGCCCACAGCAAAGCATCCTGGACTTGCAGGGGATAGGAAAAGAGATATGGTCCACCATCGACGCTCAGGAATACGTAGATCAGGAGCGTGCGTCTTGGAATGGCTAAAGGTGCTGCAAGGACAACACCCACCGCGTAGAGACGCAAGGTCTTGCGTCTCTACTACAATACCGATACCCTACTCTGAGGTAACATGAGACGAGTATTTCGCACCCTGGGGCTGTTGGCCCTCATCGGGGCCGTGGCCGCGGGGCTGATCATCGGCATCGGCACCGTCAGGCGCAGGCTGCGCAACCCGCCGTGGAAGATCACTCGGCTACCCAAAGATGAGGTGATCTGCTTCACCCTGTACACCGTACACGACGGCGTACTCAAGATGACGGTCCAGCTCTACGAACTCCCGCCGGAGGCGGACCGCACCGTGCGCCTGCAGATCAAAAAGAACGAACGGTGGACACAGATCGCCGATACCGAGGTGATCGAGGACGGCTGGACGGCTCACTTTCGGCTGGAGGACTGGGACGCCAGCAGAGCGTACGACTATCGCGTGGTCCACGGAGAGAGTGCCTTTTACGAGGGCGTGATCCGCCAGGATCCCGTGGACAAGGAAGAGATCGTGGTGGCCGCCTTTACGGGCAACGGTAATCAGGATCGGGGCCCTCGACCGGACATCATCGAGAATATCAAAGCGCAGGATCCCGATCTCCTCTTTTTCTCCGGGGATCAGGTGTACGATCACCACGACCATTTCGCCGCCTGGCTGCTCTTTGGCCGACAGTTCGGCGAGATCACCCGCGATAGGCCCACCATCACCATCCCCGACGACCACGACGTGGGCGTCCGCAACCTGTGGGGCGCGGAGGGGGAGATGGGCACAGGGGGATACAAAGATCCCGCTTACGTGCGGCAGGTAGAGAGGGCCCAGACCAGCCACCTGCCCGACCCTTACGATCCCACGCCCATCAAGCGGGGCATCGGCGTCTACTATACCTCACTGACCTGGGGGCGGGTCGGCTTTGCCATCATCGAGGATCGCAAGTTCAAGTCACAGATAGACATCCTCGACCGCCAAGCCCTGCGACAGCAGGGAGTCACCTTTGCCCGGGAGGACCATATCAAGGAACTGCCCGATCCCGACCTGATCGACGTGCCGGGGGCCACCCTGCTGGGCGAACGACAACTGGAATTCCTCCGCGAGTGGACCGCCGATTGGAGGGATCAGGACATAAAGGCCGTACTGTCACAGGCCCCCTTTGCCGGCATCGCCCACGTACACGGCCCCCTGAGACAGCGTCTGACAGCCGACCTGGATATCAATTCCTGGCCCCCAGGCGGGCGCGATAGGGCCCTGCGGGAGATGCGCAAGGGCTTTGCCCTGCACATCAATGGCGACCAGCACCTGGGCACGGTGCTCCACTATGGCATCGACGATTGGAAGGACGCGAACGTCTCCTTTTCCGTGCCCTCCATCGTCAATTACTATAGGCGCTGGTGGAGACCCCTGGAACCCGAGCGGGACGTGCCCGAGGGAGAACTGGAGCACACGGGGCAGTACACGGACGGCTTTGGCAACAGGATCACCATGTACGCTTATGCCAATCCGGATCCCAGCCGGCGCGAATACGATAAATGGCGCGCCCAGGCCGCCGGATACGGCCTCATCCGCTTTAACAAGCGGACGCGCAAGATCACCCTGGAATGTTGGCCCCGGGGCTGCGATGTGACCGATCCAGACTGCAAACAGTACGCCGGCTGGCCGATCACCATCGACCAGGAGGATAATTACGGTCGAGAGGCGCTGGCCCACCTGCCCACACTGCAGATCATGGGAACAAAGAACCCCGTGGTACAGATCATCGAGGAAGACAGCGGGGAGATAGTTTACACACTGCGCATCGAGGGCACCTCCTATCGTCCCAAGGTGTTCGCCAAGGGGACCTATACCATCAAGGTGAGCGACGGGGAGACCAGCAGAATCCTGCAGGGCGTGGCCCCCGTGGAGGCGGGGGAGCCGGAAACGATCGAGTTGACCTTTGGCTGAGCGGAGCAGCACCTCATAGAAGGCGAAAGGATGGATATCATGAGATCAAGGGCTGGGACGATAATATATCGGGCTGCCACATGGGTGGCCGTATTGGTCCTGTTCGTCGTATTGTTGGTACTGGCCAACACCTTTACCGAGGGGGAGAGGTTCCACGGCCTGAGCACGGCAGGGGTCATCGCCGTCACCCTGGCGGGCCTGTTGGCCCTCTTTAGGGCCACGCGGGGCAACGGCGCGTGGGAGGTGAGTGTGCGAGGAATCGGCTGGATGACCCTGGGAGCGGTGCTGTACGCCGCCTTCACCTACTTTTTTGGCGTCGTCGTGGATGTCTCTATCGGACAGGTGCAGCTTCGTCCCGCCATATGTATCCCCGTGCTCTTTGGCTATGCCTTTGGCCCCGTGGTGGGCTTTTTCACCGGGGCCGTGGGCAGCGTGCTGGGCGATTTCATAAGCGGTTGGGGGGTCTTTCCCAACTGGGCCATGGGCAGCGGGCTGACGGGCATGGTGCCCGGGCTGGTGGTGCTCGTGGCCAAGGAGAGGCACAACCTACGGACCCTCACCACCGTGATCCTGGTACTCATCGTCCTCACGGCGGGCGTCGTCTTTGTGCATCCCCACGCGCCGGAACCCTGGACGGATGAGGTAGTGGATCACTCCTTCTGGGGCTGGGCTCTCCTGATCGGGGGGCTGGTGATGGTCGCCAACCGTTTCCTGTTGGAGGATCGCAGCGTGGCCCTGGCCGCCGTTAACCTTTGGGGCACCCTGGGCATCCTGGCCGGCAACGCCTATGCCGCCCTGGCCGATATCTGGATCAGTGAATTCACACCGGGCACGGCCATCATCGCCGCCTTTGCCCCGGCCGCCGCCAGCGACCTGCTCAACCTCATGGTCTTTACCCCCCTGGTCCTGGCCGCCTACAATCTGCTGCGGCGCAAACTGGGAGAAAGAGAGGTCCATGGACAGGATACATGACGCCCTGAACTCGGCCCAAGAATGGGCCAACGAGGTCAGCGGGGGGCGATTGGCCATCCTTGAGGATGCCGTGCAGCGCTTCAACGCCACCCAGGGGCCAGACGCGGCAGCGGCCCTGGCCTACTATGCCCTCTTTTCCCTTTTTCCGCTACTCCTGGCCCTGGTCGCCCTGGCGAGCTTTTTTCTCGCCAGCGAGGAGGCCTTTCAGCAGGTGGTGAATGCGGTGATACGCATCGTGCCCGTCTCCGAAAACCTGATCGAATCGAATATCCAGCAGGTGCTCGAGCGGCGCGAGGCCATCAGCATCGCGGGACTAGTGGGGCTGCTGTGGAGTGGGATGGGGGCCTTTACCGTGCTGGTCCACGAGATCAACCGCGCCTGGACGGACGCCGAACCACGGGGCTTTTTCACGAGTCATCTGCTGGCCCTGGGGCTGGCGGGGCTGTTGGCCGTCCTCCTGCTGCTCTCCTTCACACTAGGGCCAGCACTCAGCGTGCTGGCCCGCCTGAAGGTGCCCCTAGGGCGCGGCGTCGCCCTCTATGACACGCTGTTGTGGGCGCTGCTCATCAACGGGGTACCCGTGCTGCTTATCTTTGCCATCTTTATGATGCTGTATCGCTGGGCGCCCAACACAAAGGTCCCCTGGCGGGAGGCCTTTTGGGGCGCCCTGTTTGTGGCCCTGACCTGGGAGGTGGCCAAGCGGGTCCTGACCTGGTATATCAGCAGCGACCTGGTGAACTATCCCCTGGTATATGGCTCCCTGAGCAGCGTGGTGGCCCTCCTGCTGTGGATCTATGTCAGCAGTTATCTAGCCCTCTTTGGCGCCCACCTCAGCGCAGCGGTGGGGCGGGGACACTGAAAACCACGCTTTTCAAGAATGAAGAAAGGACGCTATAATGGGAAGGAAAGGGAGTGAATTATGACACTTTGAGAAATCCTGGCCGACATTCATGCGCTTGAACAGGATCTCCTGGCCTTTGAGCGTAAATACGGCATCCGTTCAGAAACATTTTACGCAGCCTATGTGAGTGGGGAAGAACCAGAAGACGATAGTTGGGTACTGGATTTCGGCGAGTGGGCCAGTGTATATCGGACCTGGCTTGAGAGACAAGCCGAGTACCGCAACGAAATACAACGCCAGCAGGACAACGCCCCCAGTCTAAAGGATCTGGTGCAGGTAGGCTCGTGAGCGATCCACTATGAACTGTAGAGACGCAAGATTTTGCGTCTCTACCGGCACGATTCACAGCCTCATCCTCACCACAAGCATAATCCCCCAGACATCAAACATCATCGCATCCCTGCACCCCAGATGCGTTTCAATCGGCCCAATCTGCCCGTACTGATCCGCGAGATTGAAGCACAACTCGAGAAAAGATCAACCGAGTAGGACACAATCTTGCGTCTCTACATCCTCGTGGGGCGCATCGTGCGATCAGGCACTCACGATGGTGCCCGGATTCAGAATATTGTGGGGATCAAAGACCTTTTTGATGCCCCTCATCAACTCGATCTGCTTACCATCCAGCAGGGACAGGTTCTTGACCCTCGTCTTGCCTATGCCGTGCTCCCCGGTGATGAAACCGCCCAGGGCGATCGCCTCTTTGTAGATCCTTTCCCTGATCTCGTCCAGATAAGGGGGAGCCTCTCCATCCGCCTTTATGATATGTGAATGCAAATTCCCATCCCCGGCATGACCATACATGGGAATGGTGGTATCGAATTCCTCGGCGATCTCGTCCACCCTGTCCATAAGTTTCCCGATATTGGCCAGAGGGACCGTCGCATCCAGAATATCCGCCGTCTCGGCCTTGAGGGCGGTATAGATATTGCCCCGGATATCCAGAATCCTGTCCTGCTCCCTCTTTTTCTCGGCCACCAGTGTCCCAAGGGCATTGTGCGACTGACAGATCTGATCTATCTCCGCACTCGCAGCGTACAACGCCTCCTCATCTGCGCCCGTCACCATGATATAGAGATAAGCATTGCCCTCTTTTGCCGGCCACTCTTCGCCCAGATGTTCGGCCGATTCTTCTATCAAAGCCCTTTCCACATATTCTATGGCCAGCGGGGTTATACCACGCTGGAGGATCTCTGGGACGGTCCTTATGGCATCGCTGCGCTTCTCGTAGGGGATGATCAGGCTAAAGCTTGCTCCAGGCCTCGGGTATAGTCGGAGAATCGCCCTGGTGATGATCCCCAACGTCCCCTCACTGCCGATGAGCAGGTGCATCAGATCATAACCCATGTTATTTTTTACGACCTTTCCGCCCAGACTTGTCATCTCTCCTGTGGGGAGAACCACCTCGATACCCTTTATATGATTTCTCATCACGCCATGCTGCACGGCCCTGGACCCCCCGGCGTTGGCCGCGATGAGGCCCCCTACCTGTGCCCCCTCATCTCCCGGCCGCAGGGGGAAAAAGAGGGACTCGGTCCTCTCCGCGCGCTCGATCAACTCTCTGAGGGTCACCCCGGCCTCACACGTGATGGTCAGGTTATCCTCGTCCACTTCCACAATGTCGTTCAATCTCTCCAAAGAGAGGACTATACCAGGTTCAGTGGGTACGGCAGCCGCGCAGAGCCCGGTTCCCCCTCCCCTGGGAACGACCGGCACAGCCTCCTTGTTGGCCAATTTCAGGATTTCAGAGATCTCGTCGTCCCCCGCCGGTTTGACGACCAAGATATCGGTGCTGGGTTCGGGACAGGATGGCCTGGCCGTCTCGTCGACCAGATAGTCCTGCATCTGGTCGATCCTGTCCACCACCCAATCCTCTCCCACGATGGACCTCAAATCCTCAATTATCTGCGCTTTCATGCCTGTCCTTTCTTATCTGCTCCATCAGTTCGGGGACCACTTTATACAGATCCCCGACGATTCCATAATCGGCCACCTTGAAAATGGGCGCGGAGGGATCGGTGTTGATGGCCACCACGACCTCTGCCTGGCTCATGCCGGCCAGATGATTGGGAGCCCCCGAGATCCCGCAGGCGATGTAAAGCCTGGGTTTCACCCTGTTACCACTGTAGCCCACCTGATGCGCCCTGTCTATCCATCCCTCATCTACCAGGGGCCTGCTGGATCCCACGACGCCCTCGAGCAGATCCGCCAGTTCTTCCAGCAGTCGAAAATCCTGAGGATCCTTTAGCCCTCTCCCGCCAGAGACGACGACTTGTGCTTCGGTGATATCCACTTCCCTCGACTCTAGTTTCTCCAGAACCTTGATCCCGGTAAGATTAGAGACCTGGGCCTGTTTTGCGATTATCTCGCCCTTTTGGGCAGGATCCCTTGGCGCCTCGTCGAATTGCTTGTACCTCACAGTGGCCATCTGGGGATATCTGTCACTGACTATTTGGGCGAGAAGGGTGCTGCTACAGGCAGGCCGGATCTGAACCAGTTTGCCCTCCTCGTTCACGTCGAACCCCGTGCAATCGGCGGTCAGACCGGTATGTAGGGCAGCCTGCAGCCTGGGGGCCAACGACCTGCCAAAATTGGTGCCCCCTATCAAAAAGACCTCTGGCCTCTCCTCATCGACCAAGGTCACCAGGTTCTCTTTGTAGACGATCTCGTCGGGGCAGCCGAACGCGGGGCTTGTATACACAAAGACCTTGTCAGCCCCACGATGGATCAACTCCTCAGCGCCAGAGGGATCGGGGGTCAGCAAAACTGCAGAGAGTCCCGTCTCCAACGCATCCGCGATCCCGCGTCCCACGTTCAATAGCTCGTATGAGATGGCGTGCAACTCGCCCTCATTCTGTTCCGCGAGAACCAACACTCCCCTGTATTCGTCTCCCATCTAAACAACCTCCAGGGTCTTTAATCTCGAGAGGAGTTTATCGACGACTTTTGAGGGCTCGCCCTCCAGCATCTCACATTCCTTGCTCTCGGGGACGATGTCCTCTACCTTGCGCAGGCTGGTTGGGGAGCCGGAAAGCCCGACATCATCGGGTGCCAGGGTATCGGAAAAGTCATCCATATCCCACATCTCTACCGGGGCGCTTCTAGACTTTAACTTGTCCTGGAAGGTGGGAAGACGCGGCTCATTGATATCCTTGGTCACGGTGATGAGGCCGGGGAACGCCAGTTCCTTCAGATATATACCCCCCCAAATATCCTGGGCGACCGTCAGGCACTTCTCATCCGCGCCCCTGACCTCCGTAACATAGGCCACGTGGGGGATTTTCAGGAATTCGGCCACCGCCGACCCCACCTGGCCCGTGTCGCTATCCACCGTCTTCTCCCCACAGATGATCAGATCAAACCCCTCCAGTTTCTTTATGGCCGTCGAAAGGGTGAGGGAGGTGGCCCAGGTATCCGCGCCGGCAAAGGCCCTATCGGAGAGGAGAATGGCCCGATCCGCCCCCCTGGCCAGCGCCTCCCGCAACGCCGATTCGGCCCGCGAGGGACCCATACTGATGGCCGTCACCTCTCCTCCCCGCTCTTCCTTTATCCTCACGGCCTGTTCCAAGGCGTTGAGGTCAAAGGGATTTATCTCCACCCCCGCCGAACTTCTGTCCAGCGTCCCTGTCTCGACATCGAAGTTCACCTGCTCCATCTCGGGGACCTGTTTGATGAGGACTACTATCGTAAGTTTGGACATCCTTCTCCTGACATCGACTAAACCCGCGTTCCATGATCATGGTCTGCCATGCTGCGCCCTATTATAGTCCGAATTCGTGCCCTAGAAAACCACGGGCGCCGCCATCTCCAGCAGCACAGGAAAAAAGCGCCCCGCTGACGATCAGCGGGGCGCACGGACGCAGGATATGTCTGTAGAGACTTAAGATCTTACGTCTCTGCTACCTCTTTGGTGCCCACCTCAGCGCGGATCCACAGCAACGGTGTGACTATTCCGTCGCCAGTCTCACGCGACAACAGATAGAAAATGGGTTCGTTTCGTAAAAACGTGCTATAGGATGACGGGGTGGGTGGATGGCGGAAGCGGATGCCCCGTAGGGCGCGTACTCCCAGTCGGGAAGAGAACATTTGTTCTATTATAGCACGAACTCTATTTGTTGTCAAGGAAGATAGAAAGGTGAACGGGGGCAAAGGCCACGGTCGGGTTTCGCATGCCCTCCGAAGAGGGGATGGTCGGACACGACGGGCACATTGACGAGGCGGACGCCCCGCGTTACGTGTCCACGACGCACCGCCGTAAACAGGCGGTGCTGGTTGGCTGGCAAAGACCAACTCCGCCTCTTCAGGGCGGAGTACTGGTGAAAAAGCGCAATCGCCCGCCAAGGCCTGCCCGCGCAGGATCAGGCACACGTTGATCTGCGCGCCGCTGACCCGTCTACCAATGTATGCATCTCCTCATCGATGGCATAGCGAGCGCGGCAGTGGGAGGGACGAATTGACAATTCGTCCCTACATAATGCGCCCCGCTGATGGTCAGTGGGGCGCCATCGGATAGCAATTGGCCAGGAGACCAGCCCCGCCATCATCTGGCGGGGCTGGATGCGGCATGTGGTCAGAAGGTGTAGAGACGCAACATCTTGCGTCTCTACGATTTTCGATTTCCTACAGCTTGTCCT
>CAZMOW010000091.1:0-9663 GCA_964567975.1 uncultured Anaerolineales bacterium
ACTGCCTGCGCGGACGAGCAACGGCTAATGATCTACAACATTTGCGTGCACCCCTGTGGAGCCAACGGCGAACCTTACCCCCACGGCGACGCCGCCATCGACGGCGCCTTCCAGCAGAAAGGTGGGATTCGCCGTGGCTTATGCGGGAATCCCGGGATTGATTGTGGTGATGGTCATCGGATGAGGAAGCAGAAAACGCTGAGGGGCTATTCGAACGTGCCTGCCATGGCCAGCACGTAATGATTCTCAGGAAAGTGCTTGATCATCACGTCCCGGATCTGTCCCTTTGTGATCTCGCCAATGAGGCGTGGATAACGCTGCAAATAGTCCAGCCCCAGATCATATTGCTCCAGGTTGAGGAGAAAGATGGCCACCCCCTCGTTCGTTTCCAACTGTAAAGGGAGCGTCCCCGTCAGATAGGAGCGACAATCCTCCAGTTCCTCGTCGGGTACGGGCTCCGCTCGCAGGCGACCGATCTCGCGCAGGACGGCGTCCACGGCGGCATCGACCTTTTGGGGATGGACACCGGCGCTTACGAACCAGGGATGGGGGCCCAGGCCACTACGTAGGTGGCTGTCCACGCTGTAGGCCAGCCCCTCGTTATCCCGAACCGCCTCGCCCAGACGCCCCATGAGTCCCAGCTGTCCCAGGATGATGTTGGCCATCATGGCCGCGTAATAGTCAGGGGAGGAGCGCGCCATGCCCACGGTGCCCAGGATGAGGTCCACCTGAGCCTTGCCGGGCAGGGGCACGCTCTCCGTGATGGCCTCCGGGGGTATCTCGACGGGGGGCACACGCTCCTCACTGGGGGGGCGGTCCGTCTTCCACGCCCCCAGCGTCGCCTCCACCCTTTCGATGACGTGCTCCGCCTCCACGGCCCCCACCACGCTCATGATCATCTTTTGCGGATGATAGTAGGATCTGTAAAAGTCCATGAGCTGCTCCCGCGAGAGGGCGGCCAGGGATTGGCGCGTTCCCAGAAGAGGGCGCGCATAGGGGTGACTCGGCGGATAGAGGGAGGTCATAAAGGCGCGCTGGGCCCGGTATTCCGTGTCCGTCTCCAACAATCGCAACCGGGTGGAAAGCTGCCCACACAGCTTGCGCAGTTCGGATTCCGGAAAGGTGGGTGCCGTCAGCATCTCGGCCAAGAGTTCTATAAGCAGGTCGAAATCGGCGGCCAGGGATTGGCCGCTGAATACAATGCCGTCTCGTCCCGCCGAGATTCCCAGCGTGGCTCCCACATTGTCCAGGGTCGTATAGAGTTCCTGATAGGTGTGCCGTTCCGTACCCCGCCGCAGCATGGATGCCGTGATGGCCGACAGTCCCAGCGCCTCGCCCTCCTCGTACAGGGTGCCGGCGGCGATATTCCCCTCCAGGCTGAGGGAGGCGGTGGCGGGATTCTCCCTGACCAATAGGGTGATCCCACTATCCATCCGTCGCCGCACGACGCTCTCGCCGCTTATGGTCGGGGGACGCGTGGGGGAGTAAAACCAGATGTCGTGGTAGCGCGCCACCAAAGGATCGGCCGCTGGCGCGGCGGTTTGCGCCCCTGCTTCCTCTTCCGTCGGCACAAAATGTCCCACGACGCGATTTTCCTCCGTCAGATAGGTACGGGCCACGCGCTGCACGTCCTCGGGCGTCACCCCGGCCAGCTCGTCCAGGATGCCCTCCATGCGTCGATAGTCGTCCAGCATCTCCAAAAAACCCAGCGTCAGGGCCTGTCCCGTCACGCTCTCGCTACTGTAGGCAAAGTGGGCCTGCGCCTGTCGTATGGCGACCTCCAGATCCTCCTCCTGCACCGCTTCGTCCCGCAACCGGGCCGCCTGGCCCAACAGGGCTTCCTCCACCTCCCGCACTTTTCGCTCCTCCCGCACCGTGGCCCCCAGATTGAGGAGATAGGAATCCAGACTGGGATGGTAATTGGTGCCCGCCGTGGAGGCCAGCTCCGTCTCCACCAGGGCATGGTAAAGCCGGGCGCTCCGCGTCTGTCGGGTGTCAAAGGCGAACATGGCCTTGCCTCCCGATAGGATGGCATCCAACACCACCAGCGGGATATAGTCCTCGTGGCGCACCGGGGGCGTGCGGTAGGAGATGCGCAGCAGACGGGTCGAGCCCGGCAGGCGCACGGTGACACGCCGCTCCCCGCGCAGGGGTGGCTCCTGGCGTATCACCTCCTGGGGCAACTCTCCACAGGGGATGCCCCCCAGATGTTCCTCGATGGTATCCAGGTACGCTGCGGACACGTCTCCGACGACCACCAGGACGGCATTGTTGGGCACATAGTGCTGGCGGTAAAAGGTGTGCAGTTGGTCGCGGGTAATGGTGGTCAGATCCTCCTTCCAGCCTATGGCCTGGTGATGATAGGGATGAAGGCGAAAGGCGGCGGCCGTCACTTCCTCGGCGAGGACAAAGTGGGGGGTATTCTCGGCCCCCTCCCGCTCGGCGATCACCACCTGGCGCTCCGCCTCGAATTCATCCTCGTCAAAAAAGGCCCCCGTCATGCGGTCGGCCTCGATACGCAGGGCCAGT
Source organism: uncultured Anaerolineales bacterium (assembly GCA_964567975.1). Lineage (GTDB taxonomy): Bacteria > Chloroflexota > Anaerolineae > UBA1429 > UBA1429 > JAWLEV01. The sequence continues at coordinate 2,530 of CAZMOW010000091.1, forward strand.
TCGGCGCGATCGGCGGGCAGCGTGGCAAAGTAGGCCGTGAAATCGTGGCTGGTCATGGCGTTGGCCTGGCCGCCGTTGCGATCCACCATACGCATGATGGAACCCTTGGCAAAATCGGGGGACCCTTTGAACATCATATGCTCTATCCAGTGAGCGAGGCCTGTGAGTCCTCCCACCTCGTTGCGGCTGCCCACACGATACCACAACCACGTGCTCACCACGGGCGCCAGGTGTACCTCTTTGAGGATAATCTTGAGACCGTTGGAGAGATGGGTTTCGTGTATCGACGCGGGCATATTTCCTCCTTTATGACGATGCGTTACCTGCTGTTCGGTTCGAGGATCGTGTGCCTATCAGTTTTGGGATGTCCCATACCTGCGACCCGAAAAACATGGTCAACAGCGCGGCCATCTCCGCCGCCCAGAACGAGAATATCCAGCTGAGAAGCAACACGAAACCCGTTGTCGGCAAGGTGCCCTGATAGGCGTCGACCAATTCATCACCTTTCAACCATCACCATGGCCTCGTCTCACTCGACGATGCCTTGCGACGCAAGGTGATGGCGTGAGCAAAAGTATAGCACGCCCGCCAAGCAGCGACAAGCCTTCCAAATCTAGAACGCCAGAGTCCCCTCCCCTCTACTGCCACCAGATTTTAGATAAGATGCCTTCAAACTTATTTAGCCCCCATGGCCGGACGAAACCAGGTGGCATGCCATCATCTTGTGACCGTGGCGTCCCGCCAGCACCCATTGGGAGGGCCATCTGGGGATTTTTGACATCTCTTTCACTATATGGTACAGTTTACCTCATTGTTTATCTGAGGAAATAATTTAATATAGCCGCCTAATGTCGGGCCCTATTCCCGGCAGCGGGGGATCCATCTTGAGGGGCGAGTGGGTTTCTCTTTCTTGGAGGAGCCTTAGGGCTATTTCCTTTTCGGTCCGAGTCCAAGCAGCTAACCTCGTCGGCGTGAGAAAAGGACACCAGCAGAGTGCATGGTGTCCCCTTTTTTTGCTTGTAAGGGGACGCTGCACCATGGACGAATGCCCGGATACTTTTTTTTTCTCTCGTTCGAGGAGGTTACACGCATGAAACAGGAAGATGATGGCGACAGTCCCATACTGACATCCCAACTGCCCACAACTGTGGTGAACGTGCTCAGAAGACACGGGAGTAGCCCGGACAGGGTGGCGCTGGCCATCCCCTCCGACCTGGGGCCGGATGGCGAGTTCGGCGAGCAGTGGCTGATCATCGACGACGAAAATCTGTGGGTCGTCAACCCGGCAAACGATAAAGACCCCCTGCGCTACACCTTTACCCTGGACGAGATCGTGGACGCCAAGGTCGAACGCTGTGTGGGCAACGCCCTCCTGGAGGTGACCATACGCGGCGCTTACGGCGCGCCCGAGCATCCCCAGGTCCTGCTCCACTACTCCAGCGAGTTCACAGACAAGTTCGGTCACGTGGCCCACTATCTCCGCCGGCGGGCCAAAGAAGGACCGGATGTCCCCGTACCGGACCCCGACGAGGACACCAACCGTTGCATGGTCTGCGGCCGGCACCTGCCCGGCGGATCGGCCAGCGTCTGCCCCAAATGTATGCAGCGCGGCAAGATCTTTGAGCGGCTGATGCAGGAAGCAAAGCCTTACTGGGGCAAGCTTGCCTTGATCGTAGGCCTGCTCCTACTGGGCACCGGACTCGATCTGACGCCTCCCTATATGACCCGCATCCTGATCGACGATGTCCTGCAGCCCGGCGGCGACGAGGGACTGTTGCTCTGGCTGGTGTTGGGCCTGCTGGGCGTGCGCATCACACGCACCCTCACCACCATCTTTATTCGCACCATGCGCATCAACATAAGCGCCCGTTTTACGGCAGGACTCCGCGAAAAGCTCTTCGATCACTTGTCCGATCTGCCCATCGACTATTTTGACAAGAACCACACGGGGCGTCTGATGACGCGCGTCAACACGGACACCCGAGAGCTTCAGGGACTCTTCCAACAGATCACCGTCTTTGCCCTGAATATCATGAAGGTGCTGGGCATCGGGGTCATCCTCTTTAGCATGGCGCCCAGACTGGGGCTGTACGTGCTCATCCCCACACCCTTTGTTATGTTGGCGGCCTATTTCTACCATCGGTACATGCGGCCCTATTTTGAGCGTGTATGGAGCGCGCGGTGGCGGCTGAACTCTATGTTGAACACCTTCCTGTCGGGCGTACGCGTGGTGAGGGCCTTTGGTCAGGAGGCGCGGGAACAGGAGCGCTATACGGACCGCAACCAGACCCTGCTGAACAATCGCCTCCAGGTCGATCTGGCCTGGGGCAAGTTCTTCCCCCTCATCTCCTTTGCCTTCTCTGCAGGAGGTCTCATCATCTGGTACGCCGGTGGTAGAGCCGTCCTGGCTGATGAGATCACCCTGGGCACGCTGATGGCCTTTGTGGGGTATTTGGGCATGTTCTACGGTCCCCTATCGGCCCTCACAGAGGTTAGCCAGACCATGAACCGCTTCCTCACCATCTCCCAGCGTATGTTCGAGATGCTGGACGAGGAGCCGCAGCCCAAGCCGGCCCATCCCGTACATGCAGGGAGCTTGGAGGGGCGGATTGCGCTCGACAACGTGAACTTTGGCTACGATCCCTACTATCCGGTCATCAAAGACCTCTCCCTTACCATCCAGCCGGGCGAGTTGGTGGGCATCGTGGGGCACAGCGGCGCGGGCAAGACCACGCTGATCAACCTCATCTGCCGCTTCTACGACGTGGACGAGGGAGCCATCCGCATCGATGGGGTGGACATCCGCGATCTCTCCATGGAGGAGGTGCGCCAGCAGGTGGGGCTGGTGCTCCAGCAACCCTACCTTTTCCATGGCACGCTGATGGAGAATATCGCCTACGGTCGCCCCGATGCCACGCGCGAGGAGGTCATCGCCGCGGCGAAAGCGGCCAACGCCCATGACTTTGTCACCATGATGCCCGAAGGGTACAACACCATCGTGGGCAAGGGAGGCTCTGGCATATCTGGCGGCGAGCGACAACGCGTCTCCATCGCCCGCGCCATCCTGAACAATCCCAAGGTGCTCATCCTGGATGAGGCCACCTCGTCGGTGGATACCAAGACGGAACGCAAGATCCAGTCCGCCCTGGACGAACTCGTACAGGGGCGTACCACCATCGCCATCGCCCACCGTCTCTCCACCCTGTACAACGCGGACCGTATCATGGTCCTGAAGCATGGTCGGCTGGCAGAGCATGGCACGCCCCAGGAGCTCATGGACAAGCAGGGCATCTTTTACGAACTGGTTCAGATGCAGAGCGAATTCGCGTCCCTCGAAGGCGCCGTACCGCTCTAAAAGAGGAGGATACGATGGATACGAAAACGCTGGAAGTAGAATACCTGGATCCCCAGAAGGCGCATTTTCACCGCAAGGGGGACACGTTGAGCATGACGCTTGGCGACGAATACTATCCCCGTGTCGAGCTGCGGCGCTGCTTCCCCCTGGCCAGGGACAGACGGTATCTCTCCATACGCGATGCCACCACTGAGGAGCATGAGGAGATTGGCATCCTGTACGACTGGACCGAGCTCGACCAGGAGGATCGCCAGGCCGTGGATATCGAGATGGAACTCTTTTACTTTGTTCCCCACATCGAAGGGGTGGTGAATATCAAAAAAGAGTTCGGCTTTCTCTACTGGGAGGTGGAGACGGACAAGGGCGAACTGGATTTCGTGATGCGCGACCGTGTCACCCACTATGCGCGGCAGGTGGGCAAGAACCACTGGATGTTGATCGACGTGAACAAGGCGCGCTACGAGATCCCCGATCTCACAGCCCTGGAGAAACGGAGCCAGCGGCTCGTCAGTCGATTCCTGCGCCTATAGACTCTGAGCGCCGTGGCGCAATCCGGCAGCAAACGCGGTTTTGACAGAGAGAGCCACTTGTTATACAATATCGTTTGCTTGAGAAAGAAGTGCCGAGGTAGCTCAGGTGGTAGAGCACCTGACTGAAAATCAGGGTGTCCCCAGTTCGAATCTGGGCTTCGGCACCTCACGGCGCCATGAGAGCCGTGTCCATGCGGAAGTGGCTCAGTGGTAGAGCATCTCCTTGCCAAGGAGAGGGTCGCGAGTTCGAATCTCGTCTTCCGCTCCAAGAGCTGACGGTTCCTTTGCCGTGTGGCAAAGGAACCGTAGCTTTTTCGGCGACGTAGCCAAGTGGTTAAGGCTGGGGTCTGCAAAACCCTCATCGTCGGTTCGAATCCGACCGTCGCCTCCTTTTCTTTCGGCTCACTCTTTTCAGAGGAGCCACGATCAAATCTCTAGTGTGTTGGAGGAAGTGCGTTGCCTAATCTAGAATCTTCGAAAAAGCGGATGCGGCAAAATGAAAAGCGTAGGGCACATAATCGCGCCATACGCTCCCGCTTACGAACTGTGGTCAACAAAGCGAGCACGCTCATAGAAGAAGGGGACCAAGAAGCGGCGAAAGAGGCGGTGAGGGAGGCCATAAGCGAGCTGGACAGGGCGGTGAAAAAGGGTATCCTGCACCGCAACAACGCCGACCGACGCAAGTCGCGCCTCATGAGGCGCCTGAACGCCGTAAAGGAATAACCCCCAACTTCTACTACATCCTATAGATCGATCTGGACATCGTCGCATGTTGCCGGCGATGTCCTTTGCTGTATACAAACGTGGCGGCCCTACGGGACGTGGTAAAGTCTCAACCCCCCGGTGGCATAGGCGGCCTTCAGAAACGCGTCATAGAAGGCGACATCCTCGGCCTGCAGGCTGTACCTTTGCCTTTCATAGGGACCGATGTAGAGATAGGTGGCCTCGTACTTGAGGAGAAGACCCAGGATCTCCTCCTCATCGCGCGAGGTATAGATACGCTCCAGATCGGGAAGGCGCGCCCGAACCTCGGTATCGTCCCCCCGCCATTGTATTTCATGCCCCGGCCAGCCCAGGGGCGTGGGAACCCCCGTCCAGGCGGAGAGCCGATTGCTCTCGGGCACATACTCCTCACCGGGCGCCTCGACGACCACATCGCCGCCCCGTCCCCGTTCCTGCAGCCACAGATAGGCCCCGTACTCTGCTGGCGCTTCGCGGCGCAGAAAAGCCGTGCCATCCAGGGTCGGTTCCCCCCCGGGGGAACGCATCCGCGTATAGGCGGCCGCCACGGGATAGTAGAAGCAGAGGACGAGAAGTAGCACGCTGAGGACGAGGGCTCCCCGCTGCCATTTCCCTTCCCCTGCCAGACGGTGAGCGGAAAATACCGCGCCCACGCCCAGCAGCATCCAGGCCTGATAGTAGCCTTTGAACACCGTGTTCATGCGCGTATCAAAGACATCACGCAGGTAAAAGAACTCTACCGCGTAGGTCAAGCCCACACCCACGACGACCATCAGGCGCGCCAGAAGATGGCTGCACCGACCTCTGGAAGAGCGCCCCAGACACGCCACGAGATCCAGCAGGACCAGGGTCAGCACGCCGCTCTGGAAGAGCAGGAGCCAGGGGCCCGTGGCAGCCGCCACAATGAGGCCCAATAGGGTGCGTCCCAAGCCGCCGAGAAGCAGCGTCAATACCCACGGCGCCAGCAGCAAAAGCACCCACAGGGCCAGGGCGCGCCTCCATTTTCTTGGTGCGGACCGCCCGATAAAGAGGTCAACCACATCGACGATCAGGGGCAGCAGCCAGGGGCCAAAGCAGAGTAGATACTGTCGTAGGGGCGTCTTGGCATAGTAGACGATCCCGATGCCCTCGGCCTGAGATTGGAGTCCCCAGTAAAAGGGCAGATAAAGGATGACGCTGCCCAGACCAAGGTACAGCGTCATGAGAACGCACTCTCTCAACCAGGAACGCCAGGCGACGCGACCCCGCCAGCGCCCCAGGGCGAATACGCCCAGAACCACGACCAAAAAGGTGGGCAGATCCCAGCTATTGAGGAATCCCAGCGCCCCCAAAAGAAGGGGTACCATGGGCCAGGGGAAACGCCGCCACCATCCCTCCGGCAGCCCCTCTCGTCCGGCCACGTACAGTTCTCGGCTCAGGGCCAGCGCCAGCATCACATAGGGCGGGGCCATCAGGTGGGGGTGAAGATCGCCCAGCATGAAACTAAAGGCGGGGAACTCGGTGATCACGGTGGCAGGCTTGCCAAAGATATTGGCGTCCATGATGACGCGGCTGGCGCGCCACCACCAGTTCCCCTCGGGGAGCCAGGTGCCCATCACGGCAGCTCCCGCCAGGCCGGGCACCCCGATCCAGCGATAGAATCCCTGGGCACCCAGCCCCAGCGCGCGGCACAGTTCCAACACGCCCTCCAGATTCCCCACCAGCACCAGGGCCAGCCCGCCGCCCAGGGCATAGATGATGGGTCCCCGGCCATCATCCCCCCTGGCAGGCAAGAGATCGTAAAGCAGGCCACAGGCGGCGGTGGTCGTGAGGGCCAGGGTGTGGATGAGCCCCAGGTTGTAGCCCATCCCCGACGACACACCACTCAGCCGGGTCATGAGGGCCACGGTGAAATAGCCGAAATAATAATAGCTGATGGGAAAACTGGAGAGCCAGGGATCGTTGGGTGGCATGCGTGGGCTGCGCAGGATGCCGTTGAGGAAAGCGAAATCCATGGGCTGTTCCGTGTGGCGGATGGCGGGCTGATACATCTTGTACGCGCCGTACACGATGGCGGTGAGAAAGAAGAGCCCCTCTATGGCGAAGACGTAACGCCATTTCCGACGCAGAAGGCAGCCCAGTTCCCGGCGCCGGCGCCACCAGAAAAAGCCCCCCAGACAGACAAAGACGGCCACCACGATCCATAGTGCGCCGTCGGTATTGGGCAGGACGCCCGCCACACCCAACAGCCAATAGATATACGAGAGCAGGATGAGGCCAAGGGCGCGGGCGTAAGCGTATCCCCTTCCCGGGCTGTGGCGAAAGATGGACGCCGCCAGCGGCCAAAAGAGCCAACCCAGAACCGTCAGGGCAAGCCACCATTTTAGAAAAGCGTACAGGGACGGGAGCACGCGACCTCCTTCGGTTCCCTCAGCATATCACCGCCCCGGCAGGGCGTCAAACGATATCCCGACTGGGTGCACGCAAATGTTGTAGATCATTAACCATTGCTCGTCCGCGCAGGCAGTT
>CAZMOW010000092.1:0-9479 GCA_964567975.1 uncultured Anaerolineales bacterium
CCAGTCTCTTCTTTCTCGTATGTGGGGTCAGCCTAACAGACTTTGCGTGCACCCCGTCAACTGGTGGCGGACTTGCGTCAGGGTGCAAGTGAAGGAGCGCCCAACAGCGGAGAAAGGGCCCCTTGTGCGGGGTCAGGATTCGCTGCGGTTCATGTACAGCTCAAAGACGCGACGAAAGTGAAAGCCGTATATGGCCATAGTCACAGCCTCGGGGAAGAGGCGGGGACGGCGGAGCAGGGTCCATAGAAGAAGCTTCCAGTATTCGACACGTTCCTTGCCCTTGATCCCCAGCTTGAAGACGGAACGGAGAAAAGCGAGCATCTCCTGCCAGCGCAGGACAGGGCGAGTTGCAGGATTTTTCTGGTATTCCTGCAGAAAGGTACGCACGCGCCTGTAGTAAAGCTCGGGCGAGTAGATGGTGTCGATGATTTGATGGTATCCCTGGTGAAGGAGTTCGGCGTCCATCTTGGGCACAAAGTTCATCGTGTTGTCGGTGTTCTGTCCCGACATCTTGCCCAACAGGCGTCCTTCCTCCTTTAGGCGCTCATAGAGCTGGGTCCCCGGAGGCGCCTGAAGCAAGCCCACCATGGCCGTGACAATACCACTGTTCTGTATGAAATCGATCTGGCGCTGGAAGATGGAGGGATCGTCGCTGTCAAAGCCCACAATAAAGCCCCCCTGTACCTCAAACCCGGCGCGCTGCAACTTTTTGACGTCGGCCACCAGATCGCGTCCCTCGTTCTGTCGCTTGTTACATTGGGCCAGCCCCTCCTCATCGGGGGTCTCGATGCCGATAAAGATCCTCTCAAAGCCGGCCTGGGCCATCAGATCCATCAGGAGGGGATCATCGGCCATATTTATAGAGGCCTCTGTCTGGAAAGAGAATCCCCGTTTGTCCTTGCGCCATTCGATGAGGGCCGGCAGCACCTCGGCCTTCAAGTTGCGTTTGTTGCCGATAAAGTTATCGTCCACGAAAAAGACGTTGCCTCGCCATCCCAGTTCGTAGAGGGTGTCCAATTCGGCGATGATCTGATGGGGCGTCTTGCAGCGTGGCCGGTGCCCCAGCATGGCCGTGATATTACAGAAATCGCAATTGAAGGGGCAGCCACGCGAATATTGGATGCACATGGAGGAATAGTGCTCCATATCCATGAGTTCCCACATGGGGATGGGCGATTTCGTTATGTCGGGGAAGGCGTCACCTCGCTTGTATACCCGTTTGGGACATCCCTTCTCCAGGTCGTCAAGAAATTCGGGTAACGTGGTCTCGGCCTCATCGAGCACAAAATGATCCACGAGAGGGAAATCCTCGTATTCTGTCAAAAAGAGGGGGCCTCCGGCGACAACCTTGACCTCAAAGGATTGGCAGCGTTCGATGAGGCGATGGCTTCCTTCGCGCTGGACGACCATGGCGCTGACGAACACACAGTCCGCCCATTCCAGATCCTGGTTTCTCAGTCGCTCCACATTCATATCCACCAGGCGCAGTTCCCAGCTCTCGGGCAGCAGAGAAGCCACCGTCAGTAATCCCAGGGGCGGGAACGAGGCCTTTTTGCGGATAAAGCGCAAAGCATGCTTGAAACTCCAAAAGGTGTCTGGGATCTCGGGATAAGCCAAGAGAACGCGCATCTACTCAACCTCCTAGAAAAGGTGTGTGTATAACAATCTTTGAAAGAGATATCGACCTGCTGTTCCTTCAGACTTATGAAGGCCTCACTTATATTAGACACCAGAGCGGACGCAAGGTTACACTTCTTCTATCCGTCGATGTCATGGCCCTCTCGCCGGCCGGGGCAACGTCGTAGTCGCTCATCCCTGCCCTTGCTTAGCCGAATATCATTCCAGTTGCTGAACTTTACGCACGTAGGATTCGATGTCGAACTTGCGCTCCAAGCCGTCGGCGCTCATGTACCGTACCTTGCCATAGACCTCACGCTCGGCCCACGCGCGATCGTGCTTGCCAAAGCACCAAGCCACCCCCGCGAAACCATTGGGATCGCGTCCGTCGAGCTCGTACCGATTGTTGAGTTCCAGGCTGATGGCAAAGGCCTTTTTGGGATTCGGTGTCCACTCCAGGATCTTTTTTCCCCAGTACATGCGCATGTAGCCGTGCATCTTGCCTGTAAGCACCATCTCCTGTTGGGCCGCGTTCCAGTAGGGATCGTGGGTACGCCCCGCCTCAAGATCGCTCAGGCTGTAGAGGTACTCCCGTCGATCGTGGGCATGCGTCTCCAGCGTTTCCCTGGCCCAGTCGGGGAGGCAGACCAGCGAGTCATAGTCCAGATCATAGTAGCAAAAGTTCATGCTCAACTCGCGCCGCACGACCATCTCCTCAAGGTAGGCCTCTTTGTTTTCCTCTCCGACATCCTTTGCGCCCTGCACTCGCAGGGCGATCTCCAGAGGCGATATCTGTCCAAAGTGCAGATAGGGGCTCATGTGTGACAGATAGTCCTGGCTGGGTTCGTTGCGGCTTTCGGCATAGTTGTCCAGCTTGTTCGCCAAAAAGTCATCGAGTAGTGCGCTGGCCCGCGAGGCTCCCCCGTGAAACGTGTCCACCCTTTTGGCACTGCGGTTGATACGCAGTCGATCTAGCAAGGCCTCGATATCCTCAAGACCGATGCCGTGTTCGTCGATGCTGACGGATGCGTGCTTGAGCGTGGTCTCCTCTAGCTCCATCAGAAAGGTATCGAGATGCCCCTGGATCTTGGGACGGATGGTGTAAGCCGCGTACTCTTTCTTTTCCGACGCGGTCTCGACCGGCACGATGACGTCGCTCTCCACCTGGACGAGTCGACAGGGCAGCCGGTTGGCGACGCGCTGTCGCCAGCGCCGTTCGATGCGCAAGTAGCCCCTATCCACTACGACGAGGGCCGCGGCCGCTGCCAAGTCTCTCACGGCTTCCACAGGGGGTTGCATCTTGATGATCAGCTTGATGCCACGCTCGCGGAGGGCTTCCTGGGTCTCGCGCAAGCCCTCCAGCATAAAAGCGTAGGAGCGCGTGTTGCCTGCCGGGAAGCGCTGTGTGATACCAAAGACTGCGAGCATTGGCAGTTCCCGCGCGTTGGCCTCATGGATGGCGTATTCGAGAGCGTGATTGTATTTGGCACGCTGGGTATGCTGCATCCAGTACAATACATAGTCGCCGTCCCGTACTTTTTCATCGTTGAGTCGCTGAATGCGCTCTGTCTGGATCATGGGCCCCCTTCCTCACATCGCTGCGAAATCGTCACGGAGCTGGTCTGCCTGCCGGCGGAGGGCCTCCTGTTCATCGCTCGAGATCCTTTTCAGGTTATATAATTGCAGACCCATGCGTGGGTTGTCGCTCAAACGTTCCTTGTGCCGCATCAGGAACGCCCAATAGAGTGCTGTGAACGGACAAGCCTCCTCCCCGAGCCGCTGTGACGGATCGTATCGGCAGCTCTTACAATAGTTCCCCATGCGCTGTATATAGTTGCCGCTGGCGCAGTAGGGTTTGGTGGCCATAATGCCACCGTCAGCGTACTGGGACATTCCCAACGTGTTTGGTAGTTCCACCCACTCTACGGCATCGACGTAAACGGCCAGATACCATTCGTGAACGCGCCGGGGTTCGACGCCGAGCAGCAAGGCAAATAGGCCCGTCACCATCAGCCGCTGGATATGATGGGCATAGCCACGTTCCAGGGTCTGCTGCAGGCACTGACGTAAGCAGTTCATCTCCGTTTCGCCCGTCCAGTAGAAATCCGGAAGTGGTGCTTTTGCATCTAGGGCGTTCAGCCTGCCGTATTCTGGCATATGATACCAGTAGATGCCTCCGCCATCCACACAAGATCCGACGCCGCGCCGAATCCGTCAAAGGCAGCAGAGTCCCTATTGAGCTGGTCTCCCAGTACAATGACCACGTGGCGCACCACGCCGCTGGGCTGCGCTTTCATGTCGCCTCTATCTTTCTCTTCCGACTGTCGCCCTGGAGGCAATCAAGATCACCGTGTATTGTACCTCAGCGAGTCGTCTTGTGCCATTTGACGTCCCAGCAAGCAAAAGGCTACACCGTCTCGCCTACAGTTATTAGCTCTTTGAAAAGGACGACAGATGTTCACCTTCGAGCTATTGCGCGGAACGACCATACGCCTGAGCACCCTCACAGAGGAGGATTCCTCTCTGATCGCTGATTGGTACGCGGAGGGCAACTTTATGCGCCTTTACAGCGCCGCCACGGCCTTTGCAAAAACGGAGAGAGATATCCTGGAGACGATAGAGGAAGGAAGGGACGACGAGGGATGGTTTATGTTTGGGCTGCGCCGCCTACGAGATGACCTACTGGTGGGCGTGGGCGGTTTCGATGAGATATCCTGGCGCAATCGGGTGGGCTGGCTGGCCCAGGCCCTGGAGCGTGTGTGGTGAGGGCGCGGGGCGCTGGTCACGGAGGGGCGGCTTGACAAGAGGTCGAGAACGCTCGACAATGCACAAAACGTCGATAGGGAGGTTGTTTTTCGATGGCATTTCGCGCGCTCCTCAGATATCTGGTGGCCGTGGCGGGGCACGCAGTGGAGGAATGGTTGGGGCGCAGCGAGGTAGACGTGAGGGACGAGGTTCCCGGGAGGTGTGTCGTGAAAAGGGCTTTGGTACTCAGTGGGGGCTCTATCAAAGGGGCGTTTCAGGCGGGGGCCGTCGCGGAGATTCTCGAGGATGGCTTTGTGCCCGACGCCATCTATGGCACGTCCGTGGGCAGCCTCAACGGGGGCTTTATGGCCGAGCGGGCCGGTCGGGCGGCCGCGCGGGGAGAGGAGCCCGACTGGCCCGCCATCGGCGCCGACCTGGAGACCTTTTGGCGCAGCGAGGTGTCCTCGTTTTCGAAGGTGGGGCGAGCAAGGAGCCCCTTTGAGCTCTTTTGGCAGGTTTTTCGCACCCGCTTTGACGGCCTGATCGATACCACGCCCCTGCAGCGTCTGGTCAGGGAGGTTCTGGATGTGGAGAACCTGCGCAAAAGCCCGGTCGAATTCAGCACCTGCGCCGTGAATGTGGCCGACGGCCGGCTGCGTTACGCCACGCCGGAGGATCCCAACATTCTCGATTACATCGTGGCCAGCACGGCCGTTCCCATCACCATGCCCATCAAGCGCGTGGGTGGCGAGCCCTTTGTGGATGGCGGCATCCGCGAGGTGGCGCCCCTCGACCGGGCCTGTGACGACGGGGCAGACAGTGTGGTGTGTGTGGTTTGTGATCCGGAAGAACTGGGGGCCGTGAGTTTCGATCTGGGCGACCTGCGTCCCCTCAGCCAGCGCCTCATGACCATCGTGGTCAACGAGTTGGTGAACGACGATCTGAAGCGTTTCCGCGAGATAAACGAGATGGTGTTGGCCCGTGGGGGGGTGCCCACCGAGGGGCCCCTGGCCGGCAAGCGCTACATCCCCATCGTCTGCATTCGTCCCAGGAGACCCATTCCCCTCGATCTGGAGCGTTTTACCCCTGAGCAGATCGACCAGGTGCTCAAACTGGGGCGTCGCGTGGCCCGCGAGATCCTGGACGCCTCGGCGCCCGAGTGGCGCACGCCCAGTCCGTAGGAGTGGTGGGAAATAAGAAAAGATCGTGTGCAAGGATGCCCAACCGCGATGGCGGTCATCTTGTGGGGGGCGGAACATGCGGGGACACTGGGGGGTCATCCTTAGTGGACCGCCGGCGCGAGCGTCATCCCTTTGAACAGTGCGATGCGCAAAGGGTAGGCGGGATGAAGAGTTCTTTGCCAGTTACAGAAGGGGCAACTTGTGATACAGGATATCATACGTGAGGCTGAAACGGTGCCTCGTCTTTGACACCTGGGCGTCTTTTAACCTGCTGTAGGCGAGGGGTTTTGCTTTCCTTTGGCATCTTGCGACATTAGCTCTCACTTTCGAGGCGTTGGAGGTTCGCGCCATGCCAGCAGAGAAGTCTCTATACCAGGAACGCCTCACGCCATTTGCGCACCGAGTTCACCACGTACAGGCACTCGCACTCTTTCGCCATCTCGACGGTGATGATCTCTTCTCGCACCTCACCCTGATCGAGCAGATGCGCGCGAAAAGTCCCTGGCAAAAGCCCGCACTCGACAGGCGGCGTCAGCAGTTCGCCGCCCCGTTCGACGACGATATTGGCGATACACGTCTCTGTGATCTCGCCCCGCTCGTTCCACAGCAGCACGTCGTCGCAGTCGGGGCAGGAAGCTCGCGCCGCATCGTAGACCTGGCGGCGCGTGGTCTTGTGGTACAGGAAGGGATCGTCGGAATCCACCGGTGTGGGACTGAGTTTCAGTCGCACACGTTGGGGCACTGTTGCCTGACATAGGGGCACAGCCTGGCAGGAGATGGTGCCGTCCTGGGCTACGAGCAGTCGCACCTTATGGGGCTCCCCTGAGCACGACCCGGTCACTCCCATCAGTTCCTCTCGAACCGTATTCTCCTTTACGGGAATTCCAAAGTAGGTGGCCGAATCGCACAGACGCTGGAGGTGGTAGGGAAGCAAAAAGTACCCCTCACCCGGCGTCCACAATAGGGTCTCCAGAAGCGAAAAGTCGGCCCGCTTGGCCGTCAGTATCTTGGCTTTGACCTGACACTCTATGTACTCGTCGCCGGTAACCGAGTCCCACACGATGCCGCCCCCCGTGCCGTACTCTGCCTGCCCCGTCTCCTTGTCCACAAGCACCGTGCGGATGACCACGTTAAATTGCGCCTCTCGATGCGGTGTGACAAAGCCGATGCAGCCCGTGTAGATACGACGCGGTGTGGTCTCCAGTTCGCGAATGATCTGCATGGTGCGCGCCTTGGGCGCCCCCGTGATGGACGCGCAGGGAAACAGCGCGTTCATGATCGCCGGTAGCGAGGCGGTGCTCGTGGCTTTGACGGTGGAGGTCATCTGCCAGAGAGTGGGATAGCGTTCCACATCAAAGAGACGTGGCACGTGGACGCTCCCCACAGCCGCGACGCGTCCCATGTCGTTCCTGATCATATCCACAATCATCACGTTCTCAGCGCGGTTTTTCTCCGAGTTGTGCAGCCACTGGGCCATCTTCTCGTCCTCGGCAAGGGTGTGGCCTCGCGCCGCTGTCCCCTTCATCGGGCGTCCGGTCAGCTGATTCCCATCCAGCGTGAAAAAGAGTTCCGGCGAGGCCGAGCAGACGGTGAAGCGTTCTGTGTCCACGTACGCCGTATAGTCCGCCTGCTGTGCTTGTACCAGTTCCAGGAAAAGGTCCCAGGCTTCCCCCTTAAAGGCCGCGCGCAGGCGAAAGGAATAGTTTACCTGGTACGTCTCGCCCCGGGCGATATACGCTTTGACCTGGGCGATGGCCTTCTCATACGCCTCGCGGCTGACCGACGGGGCCCATTTGCCCAACGTGTACGCGGGTTGGGCGGGCGTCGGCGAAAGCTCGACGACTCGCGGTCGCCCATAGAGGCCGAACCACAGCAATGGGAAGGAGCAGGGGGGACGGGTCTCGAGAGCCGCGTCAAAGGCGGGGGCGGCTTCATAACTGATGAACCCCGCCGCGTACATACCGTGCTTGCGGATCATCCGATCCACGCGGCGCAGTTTGGGCACAACGTCGCTCAGGTCATCGGCTCTGATCACCTCGTACGGTTCCTGGAAATCGAGCCACTGCTTTGTCGTCGCGCGATAGATCACAACGCGGTTTGTCATGGGACTGTACTCCATTCCGCAGATATTTCTCCAGTGTAAAGAAAAAAAAGGGGACACCCAATCGTGCAGGCTGGGTGCCCCCTTGGGGCTGGCATACCTGACCTCTCCTGTTTATAGCATCGGAGCTGGGGACTGTCAAGGGAATCTTGGTTTTCATACAGATCGAGAACCTGGCTCCAGCATCGATGGTGCACCCTCTTGCTTGCTGGAAGCTGTAAGCATAGAATAATCCCTAGCGTCGATACCCTACGTATGATGAGAATAATCGGAGGTGAGCATGTCCGACTGGAAGAACGGTGACGTTGTCGTCAACGGCCTGAAGCTACATTACACGCGCACGGGCGGTGCCAAGCCCCCCCTGGTCATGGCCCACGGCTACTCGGATAACGGCCTCTGCTGGACGCGGGTGGCCAGGATACTGGAAGAGGATTACGATCTTATCATGTACGATGTCCGGGGACACGGTCTCTCGGACGACGCCCCTGACGGGGGCGAGAGCGAGGGGATGGTTCACGATGCGGCGGGGCTCATCCAGGCGCTGGATCTCGATAAGCCGGGCATGATGGGGCATTCCATGGGCGCGGCCATCGCTGCGGGCACGGCGGCCTTTTATCCCGATCTCCTGAGCTACATCATCCTCGAGGATGTCCCCTGGTGGGCCGACACCGAGGCACAGGAGCGCTGGCACCAAAGGGGGCCCCAAGAACCCGAAAAAGAGCCCCAGACCCGCGAGGAGTGGGTGGCCTTTTGCCACGAACGCTCGCCCCATTGGCACGAGGACGAGGTGCAGCCCTGGGCTGATGCCAAAGTGCAGTTCAGCCAGCACGAGGAACTCGATCTGGCCGTCCCCCTCGCCTGGCAGGAGATCGCCCGCCGGATAACGTGTCCCAGCCTGCTGATAACGGGCGATCCGGAGGAGGGCTCCATCGTCACGCCCGAGGTGGCCCGGGAGGCCCTGGACCTGATGCCCCAGGCCGAGCTGGCACACATCGAGGGGGCCAGCCACAACATCCGCCGCTCCCGCTTCGCGGCCTATATGGAGGTGGTACAGGACTTTGTGGCCGCGCAGCGCGCGTCGTAGAATGGGGCGTCGGGCCCAAATTGCCCCCATCCCCTCTCCTCGACTATAATAGGGGTGTTCAGTAATCGGTCAAGGAGAGTTCGATCCGGTGGTGTTATGAACGCGAGCACACATATCGAGACGCGCCTGGCGGGCGTACCTAAAAAGCCCGGTGTCTATCTCATGCGGGACGCCAACGACGACGTGATCTATGTGGGAAAGGCCGTGGTGCTGCGCGACCGCGTGCGCTCCTATTTCCAGGAATCGGCCGCGCACACGGCCAAGACGCGGCGCTTGGTGAGCGAGGTCGACGATCTGGAGTGGATCGTCACCGAGTCGGAACTGGAGGCGCTGATCCTGGAGAGCCAGCTGATCAAGCGCTACAAGCCCCGCTACAACGTGCGTCTCAAGGACGACAAGCGCTATCCTTACATCAAGGTGAGCCTACAGGAGGATTTCCCGCGCATCTATATGGTGCGCAAGATGATGCGCGATGAGGCGCGCTATTTCGGCCCTTTTACCTCTTCTCGCGCCGTGCGTCAGAGCCTGGATCTGCTGCGTCGCCTCTTCCCCTATCGCACCTGCGATCGGGAGATCACGGGTCAGGATAGCCGCCCCTGCTTGTACTACCACATCGACCGCTGTGGGGGCCCCTGTATTGGGGCTGTAGATCGCGAGGAATACCGGGCGGCCATCGAGAGGGCCTGCCTCTTTTTGGAGGGCAAGCAGGAACGGATCACCGAGGAGATGCGCACCAAGATGGAGGGTGCGG
>CAZMOW010000093.1:0-9463 GCA_964567975.1 uncultured Anaerolineales bacterium
TCCCCGACGATGAGCATATAGGGCACCTTTTCAAGCTGTGCGTTGCGTATCTTGGAGCCCATGCGCTCGCCGCTGTCGTCCACCTCGGCGCGGAGGCCAGCGCCTCTCAGCGTCTTCATCACCTCTTCGCAGTAGGAAACGTGGCGATCGGCGATGGGGATCAGCTTGACCTGCACGGGCGCCAGCCAGACGGGGAATGCCCCGCCATAGTGCTCGATGAGCACACCGAAAAAGCGCTCCAAAGACCCCAGCAGAGCACGGTGTACCACGTAGGGGCGATGTTCCTCCCCATCTGCACCGACATAGATCATATCAAAGCGCTCGGGGAGGTTGAAGTCAAACTGGATAGTCGTCATCTGCCACTCGCGGCCCAGGGCATCCCTGATCTTCAGGTCGATCTTGGGCCCATAGAAAGCGCCGCCCCCCTCATCCAGTTCATACGGCAGCCCCTCCACCTCCAGGGCCTTGCGCAGCGACTCGGTGGCCTGTTCCCAGCGCTCGGGCTCCCCCACGGCCTTGTCCGGGCGCGTGGCCAGGTAAGCCTCGATCTCCTCGAAACCAAAGGCGCGCCACAGGCCCAGGGAGAAACGCAGGACGCTCAGGATCTCGTCCTCGATCTGCTCCGGCGTACAGATGACATGCGCATCATCCTGGGTAAAGCCCCGCACGCGCAAGAGGCCGTGAAGCACACCGCTGCGCTCGTAGCGGTACACGGTGCCCAGCTCGGCCCAGCGCAGGGGCAATTCACGATAGGAACGCCGCTGCGTCTGATACACAAGGATATGAAAGGGACAGTTCATGGGTTTGATATAGTAATCCTCATCCTCGATCTCCATGGGCGAGTACATCCCCTCGTCATAGAAATCCAGATGCCCGGAGGTCTCCCAAAGTTGGGCGCGCCCGATGTGCGGCGTATAGAGTATCTCATACCCCGCCTCATAGTGCCGCTGGCGCCAGAAATCCTCCACGATGGTGCGGATACGCCCGCCCTTGGGGTGCCAGTGGATCAGCCCCGCCCCCGCCTGCTGGTGGACGCTAAAGAGATCTAACTCCTGTCCCAGACGGCGGTGATCGCGCTCCTCTATCTCCTTCAGCCTCTCCTTATAGGCCTCCAGTTCCTCCTCGCTGCGCCAGATCGTGCCATAGATGCGCTGCAGCATGGGCCGCTCCTCATCGCCCCGCCAGTAGGCCCCGGCCACGTTCAGCAGTTCCAGCGCATCGGCCTCGAGCTGCCCTGTATTGTCCACGTGGGGGCCGCGGCAAAGATCGACAAAGCCGTCGTGGCGATAGACGCTTATGACCTCGTCCTCTTCCATCTCCTCGAGCAATTCGAGTTTGTAGGGTTGATCGGCAAACAGTTCGCGTGCCTCTTCCTTCGATATCTCCTGGCGGACGAACTCTTTTTCTTCCTCAATGCTCTCCCTCATGCGCTCCCCGATCTCTTCCAGATCCTCTGGCGTCAGGGGCCTGGGCAGATCAAAGTCGTAATAGAAACCATCCTCTATGGCCGGCCCGATGGCCAACTTGGCCTCGGGGAACAGTTCAAGCACCGCCTCAGCCATCACGTGGGACGCCGAATGCCTCAATACTTCCAGATCAAATTCTGTCATGGTGATTCATCCTCCAAAGGAACAAGCGCCCTCGCGCTCGCCCCACACACTATGCGTACCTCATCTATCCTACAGTCAACGCCCAGGGTGCCCCCCTGAAACCGCTAGTCAGGAACCTCTGCATCTCTCCTCCTCGCGCGAAAATGCAAAAAGCCCCTCGTCCCATGGGACGAGGGGCTGACCTCACGTGGTTCCACCCAATTTCCGCACGCCATCGAGAGATGACGCGCGCTCATTGCGGCCGATAACGGGGCCAACGGGACTCTATACTGGGGAACATCCCGTTCCAGAGCCAGCTCACAGGGGGTCTTTGCCATCCTCCAGGCGAGAAAGGTCTCAATCCATGCCTTTCATTCCCTGTCGCCGTACAGACGGCTACTTGCCCTGATCAACGCTTGTTATTATTCGCTACTACAACACTCGTACTATAGCACGAAACAGGGTAAGGGGCAATTCCGATAGCCCGAGCAAAGAAAGCCTACCCGGCCAAACTGATCAGAATGACGCCTTCTTCTGTTCACCTCTACTTTCTTTCGGACAAAGGCTGCTCATCACCTATCCCACCAGGGGGTACAAAGCAGATAGCGTCAGAGATCTTCTCTTTCACCGACGCGGGGCTCATCTCCCCGTATCTTCTCCCAGTTAGAATGATGGCGCCCCTTGTAGGCGGAACAAAACTTGGCCAGACTAGCCCTTAATCAGACCGATGATAAGCAACGCCACGACTGCACCAAGGGAGGCAATAACGAGCGTGGTGAGGTTAAATCCACTGATACCACCGGGCACATTGAAGAGCGTGCCGGCAAGCCAGCCTCCCAGCAACGCCCCAATGACGCCGACCACGATGTTGCCCAACAGCCCAAAGCCCGATCCTTTCACGACCTGGCCTGCCAACCAACCAGCAATTGCGCCCACAATAAGCCACGTTAACAGTCCCATATGGTTATACCTCCATAATATGCTCGACGGTTCCGATACCAGGAAATAATCGTTCTCCGGCTATTCATATCAACGGCACATCAGATTAGGCCGATCCGTCCCTCCTTTCTTCCCCTATTCCATCCAGTTCCACCATACCACATCGCGATGCCAGGGTATAAAATGAATTGCCAATAACCCGACCACCTTACCCAAACACCCCTCAAGCGCTTACAGCGAGATGGGACAGGCGGTGGAGCTCCATCCGGCCACGCCCCCCAGGACGACGACCAGATCGGCATATCCCTGACGCTCCAGGAGGCTGGCGGCCATCATGGAACGCACGCCACTGCCGCAAAAGACATATATGCGCCCACCACGGGGCACTTGGTCCATCCGCTCGGGCAGATCCACCACCGATATATGCTGGGCCGTGGGGATCTCGCCCTGCGATTCCAGTTCCTCATCGCTGCGCACATCCAAAATGTGGAACTCTTCTCCCGCATCCAATCTATCACACAGGTTGTG
Source organism: uncultured Anaerolineales bacterium (assembly GCA_964567975.1). GTDB lineage: Bacteria > Chloroflexota > Anaerolineae > UBA1429 > UBA1429 > JAWLEV01. Next base: position 3,057 of record CAZMOW010000093.1, read on the forward strand.
CACGGTGATGGTATCGATGGCGTGGCTTATCTTCCCCGCCTTGTGCCAGGACAACATGCCCCCACCCAGATAGCCCTCCACATCATCGTATCCCAGGCGAACGAGATAGCGCATGATCTGTGTGGGATCATCCCGCTCATTCACCAGCAGGATGGGCCGATCATAGGGCAGGAACCAGCCGGCAAAGCTCGCCACGCCGTCCTTCCATATCGATATAGCGCTGGGCACGTGAGCCGCGCCAAACCCCAGCTCCATCCTTGTATCGAGGACCACGGCCTTTTCCGCCTGCAGGATAAATTCCCTGGGGGGCAGAGCCTGGGGTGCTGGCAGCCCCTCGGGCAACGTTGCGCCCTCTAGATTCTCCGCCTCCATCTTATGGAAATAGGGCGGGCGGTCCAGCATCTGGGCCACGTTGGCGACAAAATTCTCCTCGCTGTCGAACTGCAGCTTGGGATTGTGCTTCCGCTCCAGCCCAATGGTGGTCCAGGCCCGATCGGCGATGGCGCTGCCACACACAGAGCCCGGTCCATGGGCCGGGCAGACGATGACCTCATCGCCCAGGGGCAGCAGTTTCTGAAAGAGGGTCTCGTACATCTTACCGGCCATCTCTTCCATCCTCTCCTCGCCCAGGAGATCCATGCGCCCCACGTCCCCAGCAAAGAGGGAATCCCCGGTAAACACCATCCAGGGCGCGCCGCCCCTATCGCGCAGGAGGTAGCTCATCATGCCGGGGGTGTGCCCGGGAGAGTGGATGGCTTCCAGTTCAAAGGCACCCAAGCCCCACGTCTGACCATCCTCCACCGGCTGTCCGTACTGATAATCCCACTGCGCGTCGGCGTGGCAGATCGTCGCTCCGGTACGCGAGGCCAGGGCCACGGACCCGATTAGATAATCCTCGTTGCGGTGCGTCTCCAGGATATGGGTGATGCGGTGTCCGCTGCGCAAGGCCTTATCCACGTAGACGCTGCAATCGCGGCGGGGATCGATGACCACCGCCCGTCCCTCACTCCCTATGAGATAGGAGTAGTGGGCCAGTCCCTTCGATTCGATGCGTTCAAATAGCATACGCTTTTTCCTTTCCTACCAGTGTTACACGAGTCTAGCGAGGCTCGCTTCCGATCACCGTCGGATTGTCGGGATAGGAACTCCACTCGGTAAAGGAGCCCTCATAGATCCTGACGCGGGGAAACTCCAGATACCAGTTGAGGAGGGTGAACTCGTTGGTGGCCTCGCGTCCCGTACCACAGGAACAGATGACGAGCTTGTCGCGCGTCACACCATGCTCCTCCAGGATGGCCCCGATCTCCTCGTCGGACCTGAGCAGGCGCGCGTTGTCGGCGTCCATCAGACGCTTCCAGGGCAGATTGATGGCCCCGGGGATATGGCCCGCCTTGATCCAGGGCCCCTGTCCCGCGTACACGTCCTCGGGGCGCGCGTCGAGGAGCACCACGTCCTCATCGTCCTTTATCTGCTGAAAGGCCTCATACTCCACATAGAATTCGCTCTGCACCTCTACCTCAAAGCCGGACGGCTGTACCTCGGGAAAGAGCTGTGAGAGAGGGCGCTCCTCAGCCTTCCACTTGTCGATGCCGCCATCCAGGATATACACGTTCTCATGGCCAAAGCGCGCCAGTGTATAAGCCATCATGGTCTGCTCCAGACCATCACCCCACCCTTTAAAGGGTCCCGTGCCCGTGTACACGACGACGGGGCGATCCGCCTCCACGCCGATCCGCCGCAGGTTGGTCTCCATCACCTCAGGATCCACATACTGGGCCGGCAACCCCACCCGGGGAATACGCAACAACCCCTCGTTCATGTATACCGCGCCGGGAATGTGCTCCCTGATATAGTCATGCACGTTGGGCTGGCAGTCGAGGATCATGAGCTCCCTCCCCTCAACCTGGCTCTCCAGCCGCCCCGGTAAATGATCCTCCAGCCATTCCGTCGACACCCACTTTACCGCGTCCGTGCCATAGGGATATGACTTGCCCATCGCAGCCTCCTTTTTTAATTTCTTACTTTCTCAACAACTCCACTGTACAATATTTGAGGCATTTTGTCAAGGTTGAGGACAAACGAAAACTCTTAAGCGGGAGAGTGTGCCCCGTATCGCTCCAGCAGCTCTTTGCCATGCGCCCACTTGAGTTCACGCAACCACACATATTCCGGTCTCTTCCGCCCGTCTGCTCATAATCACCTCCATATACCAAGGGTACACGCGATAGGACTATCGCGTGTACCCTCTTTTATACTTGCTGACGGGAACTATAACTCGATTTTCAATATCCTTGCCAAGCTAGCGCCTTCCTCCTTCGGTCTGAGAGTCATGAGTCGCTTCACGGCCGCTCGAAGTCTGCGCCCTCCCTTCCGCGAGAGTTCTCTTGACAACTTTTCCAGGCGTTCGAGATCCCCGGCTGTGATCTTTCGCTCCAGGACATCGGTGGTCGTCGTTGCGCCAGCAACGAGGGGCCTCATGGCAGCCACCGTGGCCCGACGAACATCTCCATCTTTTGCGAACAAGCTGAGCAGTTCGGCACGGTTCTGGTCGACGAAATCCGTGATGGCACGACCAAGCTCACTGGCCATCAATCGCTTCTGCATGTCCCGCGAGATGCCAGAATGGAAACGGCGCGACCGATACTTGCCCCTCTCCCTTTTGACAAATGGAACGGGGCTGAAGCGGGTGATCCCACACCTCGCCACGGGGAAATCCGTCCCCAATCGGGTCTCTGTTTCCTCCATTACGTCTGTTTCCGTTTCAGCCTCAAAGAGCGAATCGGAAACAGACGTAAACGCCCCATCACACAGTGTGGTTAAATCGAGGCGATTGAACACAGTCTGGATCTTGCATTCAATGCCGTACGTCCCACCACCTGCGAAATGCAGCCCGACAACTGGCTTGATCTCAGATTCCTCGGAAATGGGCGTTTGAGAAAAGACGAGTGAACCCGAGTCGCCCCCCGCAGACCAATCAGCACTTGGCGCAACGGGATTAACGCGGAAGCAATCCTTAAAATAGTATATTCCGTCGACATAACCTTCCCAATCGATGTCCGTGATCTCGCCAAACGTGTGCTCTGTCGTCTGCCCGTATTTCTCCACCAACATATCCTCAGCCGCCACCTCAATGGCGTAGACGGCGGAACCAATCTCCAGAACTACAAGTTCATAGATGGCGGAGGAGTCAGGATCACCAATTGCACAATCGACAAAGTTATCTGCCGTGGTGCTGCGAGCAATCCCCCGTTTCACGTCGCCAATCTTATCGGCCGGTAAGGATCCGCCGTCCACTATCCCTTGCTGGAGGATATCCACACCGGCTGTGTGTCCGAACACGTGGTCGTTGGACAACATCACGATGGTATCGTCGGTCGTATCCCAGACCCACCCCCCGAGGGTTCCCGTGCTTGCAGAGGTGCCAGCACTGACACCCCCCGGCACAGGGCGAATTCTGGTCTCAGGATCGACTTCAAACCTCGCCGGTGGCGCTTCGATCACGTCGGTGTAGATTTGTCGCCTCTGCTTTGACCCCTGGGGCAGGAAGCTTATGGTTTCGGGGATCCTTTCGCGAGGCGCAAGCTCGTCAGAGCGGCGTTTCTTGGCAACGTACACGCGAAGGGCAAGCCTATCGGTGACCTTTCCATCGACGATCTTCCGCCCGATACCCATGGAATGCGCTCCCCAACGTGCCAACAACTCTCTGACATCTACACTGGCTTTATATTCACGCAACAAAACGTACATTTCTTTTTCTGGCATTTCCGTTATCTCCTCTACAGAATGGCCCTAACAGGTCTTTATGAATCTCTCTCATATGACTCAACTCTCATACTTGATAGCCCAGCACCTCCTTTCGCGCCGTCAGTCCGAACGTGGCTCAACCCTCGCGGGGCTGCCAGGACTGTCAAGATGGAACGGCCAACCCCGCGTCAGGCCATCATTCCGCCGAGAACCCAGATACTCTTTTCCAAAGACGCTACGCCACGCCTTCCTCCTCGCCAACCGGCTCCTTGCCACTTCTGAGCGCGGCATTCGTCGGACTGAGATAGTAAACGTAGAGTGGTTCCTCAGTCTGCAACATCGTCATGACGGCCTGGAACTGACAGAGATTCAAGTGGAGAAAGATGCGGCCGTTGGTGGAATCGTGCACTGGCGGCGCCAGGGGGGTGCCATCGGGGAAAAAATATGCATATCCACGATAGGTATTGCCCTCATAGAGATATATTCCCGCCACAGCCGTGCCAGGACTCAAGTCGATCGTCGGTCTGCTCGACCATAGACGAATCGCATAGCCATCGATATTGTACCCTGCCATGATAGACCTCCTGCTGGTTTACGTTGTTCTCAAAGAGCATCTTACCTTTGTCTTCGGCCCTTTTATCGTTATCTCCCATCAAAGCCCTCACTCACTACATAGTCCAACGCTCGCGGAATTGCCAAGGTCGCCGAAGGCAAGCAGAGGGGCACACACCGCGCAAGCGAGCCTGTTCGTATGGACCACGACTTTTTCTCATCGCAAGGGACCAAGAGGGACGAGGGGCGTCAAACCAGCGATCTCACCCTTGGCAATCCCTGCGAATACCGCCCGAGAAATCTTAGATCCGCATCTCCCGTTCCATCCCGACCAGGTTGCGAAGGACACCGATACTCTCCGCGTACTCGGCCCGTTCCGCAATCTTTCCTGCCACCTGCATGGCGGCGTTTCCCACCAGGTCCTTGAACTTTTCACGGCTGAGGAATACCATCTCCCCTCGCCAGTGAAGATGGGGATCGCGTATTCCCCCGTTGATGCCCTCGATAATCTTTATGCGGGGCGCCTCTTTTGTGATCCTCTCCAGCATCCTTTGACTGAGCAGTTCCTCGGGGCCGATGGGCCAGCACCCGGCCAGGTGGCCTGGGGGCCACTCCACCCGGATACGGATGGGAAGCTCGACAAGCCTGGCCGCCACCTCCTGGAACTCTTCCATCGAGCCCTTGAACTCTATTTCCGTCCTGAACGTGACCTGCTTATTCATGTCCATAGTTTCTCTCCTTATCAACGGTACTGACGCCCCTCACGAACATACGCCATCAGGTGATCTACGAACAGCTCGTTGTCATGCAGGGCGGTGAAAACGCGCCCCGCCGCTTGCACCAATGCTTTCTCACTTGCACACAGCATGGGACCAGCCAGATCCGTCTGCCCCGTCATATAATAGTTCGTGCACCCACACCAGGTCATACAGTATCCCTCCAGGCTGCAGCGTTCACACTCCTCGTTGTGGTTGCCCCGGTGTTCCAGCAGCACGTCACGTCGGGCCGTATCGAGATCCGTGTGAATGTTGCCCAGACACAAAAAAGAGTCCTCGTCCTCCCCGATGAACCGCTCACAGGGATAGATGTTGCCGCTGGGAGCGAACCCCCATTCCGTCTCGCCCATGCCGCACCTGTCCTGGGGAGCATAACCCCCCTTCATAAAGATGATGCTCTTGCCATCGATGAGGTTCACGGCTAACTCGCGTCCCCTCTGGTAACTGTCGATATAATAATCCGCGATCTCCCCATAAGCCTTCCCCAGGCCGGCATAGGCCTCCGCCGTCCACGAGGCGCAGATATCGGCGTTCAGGTGGATGCCGGAGACGCCCAGATCGGCGACAAAGGCCACACTTTCGGGAAGCGCCTCCACGGTCTCCGGTCCAAAGACGGCATTGACCTGCACGCGATCAAGATGATCGACGGCCCTCTCCAGGTTGCCCACCACGCGCTCAAAACTGCCCCGACCGTCCCGGTAGTGCCGTTTCAGATCGTGTACGTGGGCCGGGCCGTCCAGACTCACACAGAGGTCGATATCCTCCGCCTTGAGGAAATCGAGGATGGGCTGGGTGAGGAGGGTGCCGTTGGTGGTGATGCTGAGGCGCGTGGCATGGGCCGCCACATCGGTTTCCCCCCCGTGAATATAGTCCACGATCTCTCTTATGCGTTCGAAGCAGAGGAGGGGTTCCCCACCAAAGAAATAATACTCTATGAGTCGCCCCGGTGGGGTGATCTCCTGGGCCCAATCCACAATCTTTTTCGCCGTGGTCAGAGACATGTCCCGGTTAAGGGGCCTGCCCGCATAGCAGTACGCACAGGCCAGATTGCAGCGATGGGTCAAGCTCAGGGTGATGCGCATCGTCATCTCCTCCGCCGTTCACCGCAGGGCCTTTTGCAACCGCTCCAACATCCCACGCCCCGCCGAGATAGCCAAAAGAAAAGCACCCGACGATTCCTCGGAAGCCTCTTCCAAGAAATCGTCGGGTGCTAGTTTTCACATCACTCTCCCCGGTGGCAACAAGCGCACGATGAGAGCTACGATGAAGGCCTATTCAATTGTTCACGACCATTGTAACACAAGCAGAAGCAAAAGTCAAGGGCGTTTTGGCCGA
>CAZMOW010000094.1:0-9460 GCA_964567975.1 uncultured Anaerolineales bacterium
AACTGCCTGCGCGGACGAGCAATGGTTAATGATCTACAACATTTGCGTGCACCCTTCGTCGTGAGGGCGCCCATATCGTAGCGATGAAGCGGACGCTTCACTCTACGTAGCGACGAAGTGTTTGCTTCGTCGTAGGTCTTACGTGGCGGTGGTGGGCGAAGCGGACGCTTCGCCCCCACGTAGCGTCTTCCCCGCTTGCCATTCTACCCTCTTCTGGGTAGAATGGCTACAAGTCACCTGGATATGGTAGATCATCGCCTGAAATGGGGGTTATAAGGATGCCAAAAGACATCAGTGCCGAACTGACAGAACTGGCCGTCAACACCATCAAGATGCTGGCCGTCGACGCCGTGGAAAAGGCCCAGTCCGGACACCCGGGCATGCCCATGGGTGCCGCGCATTACGCCTTTACCCTCTGGATCCGCTACCTGCGCTTCAATCCCGACGATCCGGCATGGATCAACCGGGACCGCTTTGTGCTCTCGGCGGGACACGGCTCCATGTTGCTCTACGCCCTCCTGCACCTCTCGGGCTACGACCTGCCGATGGAGGAGATCAAGAACTTTCGGCAGTGGGGCAGCAGGACGCCGGGCCATCCCGAGTATGGCCTGACGCCGGGGGTGGAGACGACCACGGGGCCCCTGGGGCAGGGATTCGCCAACGGCGTGGGCATGGCCATCGCCGCCAAGATGGCCGCCGCGCGCTATAACACGACCGAGCACAGCATCTACGACCACTATGTGTATGGCATCGCCAGCGATGGCGATCTCATGGAGGGCATCAGCGCAGAGGCGGCCTCGCTGGCCGGACATCTGGGACTGGGCAACATCGTCTATTTCTACGATCATAACGAGATCAGCATCGAGGGCTCCACGGGCATCACCTTTACCGAGGATCGGGCCAAGCGCTTCCGGGCCTATGGCTGGCAGGTCATCGAGATAGATGGCCACGACCCCGAGGCGGCGGCGGAGGCCATTGAAAAAGCCCGGGCCGATGCCACGCGCCCGGCCCTGATCATGGCCCATACGCATATCGGCATGGGCAGCCCTAACAAGGTGGATGACGCGGAAGCCCATGGGGCACCCCTGGGCGCCGAGGAGGTACGGGCCACCAAGGAACGACTCAACTGGCCGCAGGAGCCGGCCTTTTACGTCCCCGACGCCGTGCACGACCTCTTTGCCCAACGGGTGGCAGAACTTGGGGAAGAGTATGCGCTGTGGCAGGCCGAGTACGCGGCGTGGGAGGAGGCCAACTCCGACCTGGCCGAGGCCCACGAGAAGGCCAGGAACGAGGTACTCCCCGACGATCTGGAGGAACAACTCTTGGACAGCCTCTCCGGCGAACCGAACGCCACGCGGCGCTTGAGTGGGGAGGTGATCCCCACCATCGCCGATATCGTGCCCTATTTTGTGGGCGGGTCCGCCGATCTGGCCCCCTCGACCAAGACGTTGATGGAGGAATACGGAACCATCGCCCCGGGCTGCTTTGGCGGGCGTAATTTCCACTTTGGGGTTCGCGAGCATGCCATGGGGGGCATCATCAACGGTATCGCCCTGTATGGAAGTTTCGTGCCCTTTGGGGCCACGTTCCTGGTCTTTGCCGATTATATGCGGCCGGCCATTCGTCTGGCCAATCTCATGGAACTGCACACCATCTATGTCTTTACCCACGACAGCATATTCATCGGTGAGGATGGTCCCACCCATCAGCCCGTGGAACAGCTGGCCTCACTGCGCATCATTCCCAACATGACCGTGATCCGTCCGGCCGACGGGCCGGAGGTGGCCGCCGCCTGGGCCTATGCCCTGCGCCACAAGGAGGCCCCCACGGCCCTGGTGTTCACGCGGCAGGGCCTGCCGGCCATCGAACGCGACGAGCCCTTCTCTTTCGAGGCCTTTAATCGCGGGGCCTATGTGGTCAGCGAGACAGAAGGGGCCGATCCCGACGTCGTCCTCATCGGCACGGGATCGGAACTGCAGTTCGGCGTGGCGGCCAAGCCGCACCTCGAGGAGGCGGGCTATGCCGTGCGGGTGGTCTCTATGCCCTCGCGGGAGGTCTTTATGCGGCAGGATGAGGAAAAGCGATCCTCCCTCATACCGGCCAGGGCGCAAAAGGTGCTCCTGGAGGCGGGCGTGCGCTACGGCTGGGGCGACATCGCGGGGCCCGACGCCCTTGTTATCACCCAGGATGATTTTGGTCACTCGGCGCCCCATACGATGATCAAGGAAGAGTTGGGCTTTACCGACGAGCAGATCACGAGAAGGATCCTCGCCTGGCTTGGGGGATAGGAAAATACAGCCCATCTGATCGAAGCATAGGCCGGATTGCCAATCCGGCCTATCTGTCTTTTTCTTTCCCCACACCCAATTGCCAGAAGACGAGCCCCCCCAGGAGTCGCACACCGGCGGCGACCACAAGGGCGATTCTGATGGTGCTCAGATCGGCCAGCAGTGTGCCCAGCATGGGGGCGATAAAGCGGGTGGATTGGGAGATAAAGGTGTTGGCGGCGACGAACGTGGGGCGGTCCCCCTCTGGCGAGGATTTGTACAGGCTCTCCCGCAAAAAGATGTTGGAGCCCGAGCCAAAGGTGCCGCCTACAAAGGCGGGCAGGAGGAGCATCTCGGGCACCCGTGCCAGGGCCGTGGTGAGGGGAAACAGGGCCAGGCCAGCGGAGCCTATCCACAACCAACGGCGATATTTGCGCTTTTTGAGGAGATGACTTAGAGCAAAGAAGGCGAACACACCCACGAGTCGTTGGGCCATACTCAGGGTGCCGAGCCAGGCGTCGGAGGAGCCCAGTACGCGCACCCGGTAGATGTCGTAGAGGGCTCTAGGCAGATCCATCCCCATACGGAAGACGATCGTCGCGAAAGCAAATCTGCGAAAGGCGGGGACGCGTTTGAGAAGGGGAAGAATCTCGCGCAGGCTGACCTCTTCTTTTTCTTCCATCTTTGTTTGTGTTTCCTCGGGCACCCGCAGGCGCGAAAGGTAAAAGACGCTTCCCAGGCCGGCAAAAAGGGCGCTGGCGAACAGGAGTTGATAGTTCAGGGGATAGGGCATGCGCTCCAACCATTGTCCTGCAGCAAAACCGACAAGGGCGCCAAATATGCGGTGGATGGCCATACGGTTACTGAGCATGCTCGGGCGCCTTCTGGGCTTGGTGGCGACGCTCCACAGCGTCTCTACCGAGATGTTGGTCGCCGAGTTGGGGATGGACATGAGGCTGCGTGCGCCCACGAGGACATAGGCGGCGATGCCAGGGGGCAGAAAAGGCAACAGGGCGAACAGTGCTACCGTCCCCCGATAGGCGATGCGTCCCCAACCGGCGGCGCGCACCAACTTGTTGCTGCGCTGTATGATCGTGCTCATGGGCAGGATGGCCGCGGTCATCACCAGGGCGGGCAGGGAGGTGTACAGGCCCACGAGCCAGTTGGGTGCTCCGAGGCGCACGAGAAAGACGGAGAGAAAAGACATGGCCCCTGCACCTGCAAAGGCCTGGAACATGGCCTCCAGATAGATGGCGCGTTCGTTGTGTTCTTCCAGTGAGTGCGCCCCAAAGCGGTGCTCCAGACGGTGCCATGTCTCATCCGCTGTCTCGATAAAAGGAGGGGGCCAACCTGGCTTCCCGCCCGAGTCGTCGTCCGTTTCTTCCTCTTTGGGAACAGGTTCCATTCTAGGGATCCCCTTGTGCGTCTTCAATGGGTAAAGAACTCTATCTCAGACGGATAAGTAGCGTAATACAAGCCCCCTGTGTTTGTCAAAAGGCTGGGCGTTGGTTATGAATCGTTTTCTTTTCCGACCTTTCAGAATCTAGTCTCCGGACCCTACGCCCATCCACCAGAAAATGAGCCCGCCAGCGGCGCGTATGATGGCAGCCGTGATCAACGCGACCTTTATAGTGCTGGTCTCCGCCAGCGCCGATCCCAGGAGGGGGGCGACAAAGGAGATAAAGTTGGCCATAAAGGTATTGGCGGCGATGAATGTGGGACGTTCCTCCTCGGGTGCGACCTGAAACAGGGTATCGGTGAAAAAGATGTTCATCCCCGCACCAAAGAGACCGCCTATGGCCGCCGGGATGAGGAGCATTTCCGGCGTCTGGGCCATGGCCGTGGTGAGGGGAAAGAGGGCCATTAAAAAACAGGTGACCCACAACCACCGTCGGAACTCCCTTTTGGCCAGGAGGCGGCTCAGGGTGAAATATGCCAGTACACTGAGAAGGCGTTGGACGGTCAATAGTATGCCGATCCAGGCGTCCGACGACCCCAGCGTGCGCACGCGATAGATAGAATAGAGGGCGTTGGGAAAACTCATACCAAAGCGCATGAGAAATGCGGCGATGGAATAGTCGCGGAATGCGGGCGTGTTTTTGACGAGGGGGATGATGTCGCGCAGGCCGACGTGTTTCCTCTGCTCTATCTCCTTTTCCGAAGCCTCGGGTATATCGAGGCGGGAAAGGGCCCACACGCTTCCCAGACCGGCCACAAAGGCGGTGGCGAACAGGAGTTGATAGTTCAAGGGATAGGGGGCGTAATCCAGCCATTGCCCCGCGCCAAAACCCACAGCGGCGGAGACCAGGCCATTTATCGCCAGGCGTACGCTGAGCATGCGCGGTCGCCTTTGCGATGTGGTGACCGAGCCAAGGATAGTTGTGATAGAGATATCGATAGCGCATCCGGGAATGGAGACCAGGCCCCGGGCCGCCACCAATACAAAGGGAGAGATGGTCGGTGGCAAAAAGGGCAGGAGGGCGAACAGGCCTATCACGGTACGAAAGAGCATGCGGCCCCAGGCGGCGGTGGCTATCAGGCTCTTTTGGCGCTGAATAAAGGTACTCATGGGCATGATGGCCACCATGGTCACCAGGGCGGGTAGTGAAGTATACATGCCCAGCAGCCAGGTGGGTGCTCCCAGACGAACGAGGAACACGGTGATAAAGGACATGGGCCCGGCACTTGACAGGGCCTGGAATACGATCTCCAGATAGAGGGTGCGCTCGTTTTGTACCTCTTTGGAAGGGGCCCTCAGGCGGTGTCTGAGGCGTCGTAAAGAGTGGCCCAGTGTGGCCATGGAAGGAGGGGTCAAGGTATCCCTCCAGCGCGCTGTAATGGTGGTTCTGTTTTCTCCATCATCGGTTCCCCTTTTCGCAAACCTTCAAGAGTCTACAATATCTGCCATGATTTGCAAGTCTGTATCGGCAGGCACCTTTTTCCTTATCTGAATTTACGTCGCGCCCTCTGGGGCGTGGAAATGGCGCTTGCCCAACTTTTCCTGACATGTTAATCTTGGGTACGGTCATTTGTGGAGGGATATATTTTGATGATAGATCCGACATTGAAAGAACAAGTGCTGGATGTTTTACGTGACCTGGTACGCATCGATACGTCGAATCCTCCAGGTAATGAGACAGCGGCGGCACAGTATCTGGCCGATTTGCTGGCACCGGTGGGTATCGAGACGGAGGTGGTGGAGTCGGCACCGGGGCGGGGGAATCTGATCGCTCGCCTCCCCGGTTCTGGCGAGGGTAGACCCCTGATGCTCATGGGGCACCTCGACGTGGTGGCCGCGGAGGCCGGCGAGTGGGATTATCCCCCCTTTGCCGCCGAGGTACACGAGGGGATGATGTGGGGGCGGGGCACCACGGATATGAAGAACATGATCGCTGCTGAGGCGGTGACCATGTTGGGCCTGGCGGACCTGGAGCGCCCTCTCAAACGTGATGTGCTCTTTGTGGCCACCGCCGATGAGGAGCAGGGCGGTCACATGGGCATGGGCTGGTTGGCCGGAGAGAGACCCACCCTTTTCGACGTGGCGTGTGCCATCAACGAGGGGGGAGGACGTTCCATAGAGGCCGGGGGACGCGTCTTTTACACCTGTCAATCGGCGGAAAAGGGGCTCTGCCGTACGATGTGGACGGCGGAGGGCGAGTCGGGACATGGATCCCGCCCCCAGATCGAAATATCGACCTCGAAGCTGGCGCGTGCGCTGGCCCGTCTCGGCGATGGCTATGTGCGCGAGCACGTCACCGATACCATGCGCCGCGCGCTGCAGATCATCGCCTCCTCTCAATCAAAGCGAAAGCCCGACCGCGTGGAAACACTTTTGAATCAGGGACGTGTGGAGGACGCTCTAAAGGCCGCCGGCTTTGACCAGGATACCGTCGATACATGTCGCCCCCTGTTCTACGACACGGCCTCGGTCACCGGGCTGCGCGCGGGCGATCCTGAGAGCATCAACGTCATCCCTGCCACCGCCAAGGCCTATGTCGACGGTCGCATCCTGCCCGGCCAGACGCGTGAGGGGTTTTTGGAGCTTTTACGGCGCTGCGCCGGCGATGGGGTCGGGATCGAGGTCTTTCGGGAGCAGTTCTCTCCTGGCCTGGAATCCTCCAGCGATAGTCCGCTGTTTCAGATAATTTCAGACGTGATGGCCGAGCGCTGTGATGGCGCAAAGGTGGTGCCCTGGCAGTGCGCCGGCTCCACGGACGCCAAGAACCTGGTCGATCTGGGGGTTCCCGTGTATGGGTTCGTGCCAGGAAAACCACTGCCAAAGGATGTGGAGACGGTCGGGGCCCATGCCGTCAATGAGCGCATATGGTTGGAGGCTCTGCCCTTCACGCTGGAGATTCTCTATGAGGTTGTCCAGCGCTTTTGCAGCGAGGTGTAGGGGTTGGGATAGATGGGTGGAAGTGTTGTTCCTTGATAGCTATCGCCTCACACAGCGCACCCTGCGGGTTTTGGACGAGGAGGAGAAGAGCATTATCGAGCTGAGCAGGGCGGTTTCCCGCCCTGCAAAAGTGGTCCGCCTGGCCTTTGCCTTTGCCAACGGCGGGACGGGACACCATCTACCAGATAGAGAGCGTGGTGCACGACGTCAACGCGCCCCTGAGCATAGAGATACCCACCGCCGTCGATAGGCCCGGTATTCCCTACGATGTGCCCCCCATTCTATTCTCCCCGCATCATAGTCCCCTAAAAGGGGAACAGTCTCTCCAGATCCCTCTTGCCCGCCGGGGCCCCGTACTCGCTGATCTCAAAAGCTTCCAGGTGTTGGATATGTGCGGTTTTTCCCTGCCCATAGCGCTCCACCAACTCGTCCTCATAGAGGGAGGTAAAGGGGGCGAACTGCTCCTCGTACCAGTCTTTTAGCCACGCGCGGCGCTGGGCGTTGGCCTCGGGCACCTGGTCCAACTCTTGACGGTTGTAGGGCAACCACTCGTACATCTGGGACGCGTGGCAGTGCAGGGCGTCCAGCTTTTGCTCTATGACGGGGTCGATGTTCACCACCACGTCGGGATCAAAGGGGTAGGGCTTGCTGAAATCATCCCACACATAGGCGGCCACGGGCATGCGGCGCAGGTGTTCGGCGTGGGGACAGACGTTGGGCACCGTGCACATATAGAGGGCATCGGTGACCATCTGGCCGGTGGCCCGATGATCGGGATGATAATCCCAGGGACGGGGACCCATGACCAGATCGGGACGATAGTCGCGTATCAGCGCGACTATTTCGTGGCGCACGGATAGACTGGGCATCAGTTCGCCGTCGTGATGATCCAGGACCACATACTCGACGCCCAGGCGGGCAGCGGATGCCTGGGCCTCCTCGCGCCTGCGCCAGGCCAAGGGGGCCCCACCCATCTCATGGTGTCCGGCATCGCCGTTGGTCAGGGAGACCATCTGCACCCGATGCCCCTTTTGGGCATAGAGGGCGGCCGTGCCCCCGGCCTTGATGTCGCAGTCGTCAGGATGGGCACCAAAGATGAGTATGCGCAAGGAATCTTTAGCTATCTCGGGCATAGGAATGATATCCTTTCTGGACAGTCGTGCCCCGTCGTGAACAGGCGGGGCGGGTTAGCCAATACTACAGACTGTAGACCACGGCTACTGGCAGGCCCAAGTCAGGGGTCACCAGGGCTCATAGTCAGGATTCGGCTCGGGGAGCTTGGCCTCCACGCTCTCGCGCCAGCCGGCCAGCAGTCGCTTCAATCTCAACGCGAGTTCTGGCTTTTCCTCCGCGATGTTCTTCTCTTCCGAGACATCCTGCCGCAGGTCATAGAGCTCTATACGTCCATCCTCAAAGAACTCGATGAGCTTGTGGTCTCCCGCGCGCAACGAGGATCCCGGCGTTCCCCCCTGGTTCCCATAGTGGGGATAGTGCCAGTAGATGGCCTCGCGCCCCGGTGTGTCCGTGCCCTCGAGCAGGGGTACCAGGCTCACGCCGTCGCGATGCTGTTCTGGCAGGGAATCCAGCCCCGCCATCTCTAACATGGTGGGATAAAAGTCGGGGCTGCTGACCGGAAAGCCGCAGACGGCGCCCGGCTGTGTGACGCCCGGCCATCTCACGAGCAGGGGTTCCCGCGTGCCCCCCTCGTACATCCATCCCTTGCCCTCTGCCAGGGGCGCGTTGCAGGTGGGAGAGCCCTCCGCCGTGGCCAGGCCCCCGTTGTCGGAGGTAAAGATGACGATGGTGTTCTCCGCCTGCCCCGTCTCCTCAAGGGCGGTCAGGAGGCGACCGATATTCTCATCCATGCTCTCCACCATGGCCGCATAGACCGGATCGGACTGTACAAGGCGACGGAGGATGCGTTTCTCCTTTTTGTGCTCGCAGGGAAAGAGGCCCCCTTGTTCAAAGGTCTTGACCTCGTCCAGGCCCATATCTTTGGCCTTGGCCTCGTATTTTTGGATCTTTTCTTCCTTGGCCTGGATGGGGATGTGCACGGCATAATACCAGAGGTCGAGGAAGAAAGGCTGGCCCTCGTTATTGCGGATCAGGTCGATGGCCTCGTCGGTGAGGCGGTCGGTCAGGTATTGGCCCTCGGGGCCGTCCTCCAGATTCTCTATCCCCCAGGGACTGAAATAGCCGTTGAGGGGCATACCCCAGCTGCAGCCTCCCACGTTGACGTCGAAACCGTGCTCTGTGGGATAATAGGGGGCGTCCCCCAGGTGCCACTTGCCCACGTGCCAGGTGGTGTAGCCGTTTGCCCGCAGGGTGCTGGCCAACGACTTTTCTTCCAGGGGAAGGTGGTCGATGTAAGGGGCGTCGATGAGTTTGCCCTCTGTATGTCCTCCGATAAAATTCGTCACCCCCACCGCTGCCGGGTATTTGCCGCTCAGGATGCTGGCCCGTGTTGGGGAACAGACGGGGCAGGCGGCATAGGCGTCGGTGAAGCGCACCCCCTCCTCTGCCAGCTGATCCAGGTGGGGGGTCTCGTAAAAGGAGCTGCCGTAGCACCCCAGATCTTTCCAGCCGAGGTCGTCCGCGAGGATAAAGATGAAATTGGGCTTTGCCATGGGGCCTCCTTTGGCCGCTTCAGACGATGGTCCCTTGTCGATACGCTGCCATCTTAGCATCCTCACTCGTCTACGTCAACTGGTGGCACGCAAATGTTGTAGATCATTAACCATCGCTCGTCCGCGCAGGCAGTTCTGGACTGCAGAATGGCACTCACATTCTGCAAGGT
>CAZMOW010000095.1:0-9356 GCA_964567975.1 uncultured Anaerolineales bacterium
AAACTGCCTGCGCGGACGAGCAACGGCTAATGATCTACAACATTTGCGTGCACCCCACCGAGCGACGGTAAGGGAATTGATGACAGGACATATCGAGGATATACTCCCGATATGCACACCTTTTTCTCTCATATATTCAGAGCAGAGGTGAAAGATGAATGATTTCAGGCGTCGAACCTATGATAGTCTGGGTGACGCCGTCGCTGACGTCAGGACCATGCTCGCCCGCTGGAAGGAGATAGGCCCCTTGATGCGTGGAAAAGGAATGGACCCCACCTTTCGAGAGCGTCTGATGCTGGTGGTCACGGAAGTGAACGGCTGTCGCTACTGCTCCTACGCCCACGCGCGACAAGCGCTGGCCGAGGGCCTCGCAAAAGAAGAAGTACGGGCGCTGGCGCAGGGAGTGCTCGCCGACAGCCCTGAGGAAGAGATGCCCGCGCTCCTGTATGCCCAACACTGGGCCGAGGCCGACGGAAAGCCCGATCCGACAGCACGGAAGCGTATACTGGATCTGTATGGAGACAAAAAGGTTGGAAAAATTGAACTGATATTGCGAACAATCCGCATGGGCAACCTGATGGGCAATACCTGGGATTATATCCTGTACAGGATATCCTTCGGGCGGTGGGGCGCGCCGGAACACGCAGAGCGAGAAGGGGCATGACGACACTGGGGAATAGCCTTCCCAGTTTCCATCGGAAAGGGCAAAACGGCTTGCTTTTCACGCTGCAAGGGGATATGATGCGTTTCATACGATATGCGTGTTTTTAATTTCCTCTAGCCGCGCGAAGCGGAGGAGCAAAGGGACATGGCACAGACAATCGATGGGTTGGGAATGGGATGGTTGCCGGATTATCCAGATTTTCGAGATTACACAGTAGATCAGACAAAGGTGCCTACTACACATCAGCGCACGGCTCACAAAGATCCTATAAAGGCCATGTTGCAAGAGGTGGGGGTGGCGGATTTGAAGACGGTCAAGTTAAAAACATCCGCGGATCTGCGACGATGGTGCTCGCCCATCGAGGATCAGGAATCCCTCGGTTCGTGCACCGCCCAGGCCGCCGCAGCCGTGATAGAGTATTTTGAGCGGAGGGCATTTGGCGAGTCCATCGACGTTTCCAGGCTCTTTGTCTACAAGGTCTCCCGCAACATGCTCGGCTGGACGGGGGACACGGGGGCCTATCTGCGCACGACGATGGGGGCGCTGGTCCTTTTCGGCGCTCCGCCGGAGGAATACTGGCCCTACGATATCGAGGATTTCGACCAAGAACCCTCCGCCTTTTGCTACTCTTATGCGCGGAACTATCAGGCCATAAGTTACTACCGCCTCGATCCGCCCACCATGCACAGGGACCGATTGCTAAAGCGTGTAAAGGCGAATTTGAGCAGCGGGTTGCCCTCCATGTTCGGCTTTACCGTCTACAGTTCCATCGGGCAGGCTGCCGAGACGGGCCGGATACCGTATCCGAGCTTTGGTGAGCGGCGCCTTGGGGGTCACGCCGTCGTCGCCGTGGGGTTCGACGACGACATGGAGATCGAAAACCAGGATGCGGCCGAGGTGACAACGGGGGCGTTGCTCATCCGCAACTCTTGGGGCGAGGGATGGGGGGAGGATGGCTATGGCTGGCTGCCCTACAAGTACGTGCTGGAAAGCCAGGCCGTCGACTGGTGGTCCCTGCTGCGGAACGAGTGGGTCGAGACAAAGGCCTTCAAACTCTGAGCGGGAAACGGCGTACTCGCAGTTCCCACCAGCGGCTCAACTCTCCGCGCTGATCGCCGGGCGCACAAAAGTGTCCTGGCAGAATGCCCCTGGGCCTTTTGCGCCCAGGGGCCATTGCAGTTAAAAAGCTGCGACGCCGATCCCAGGCCTTTCGACCCGAGACCGGCGCCACATCTGAGGAGGAGTAGAAAAACGGATGATAGCGATACTACATGAGCATGCCGCCGTCCACGACGAGGACCTGGCCCGTGATATAGGAGGCGTCCTCTGACGCCAAAAAGGCGACGGCCCTGGCAACGTCGTCGGGCTCTGCCAAGCGCCCCAAGGGGATGCGATCAAGGGCCTCCTCCACGACGCTCTCGGAAAGCTCGGCCGTCATATCCGTCTTCACAAAGCCAGGAGCCACCGCATTGGCGCGCACGTTGCGCGAGGCCAACTCTTTGGCGACGGACTTGGTAAAACCGACCAACCCCGCTTTGGCCGCCGCATAGTTTGCCTGGCCGGCGTTGCCCGCCAGGCCCACCACGGAACTGATGTTGATGATGCAGCCGCTGCGCTGTCGTAAAAAGGTGCGTTGTATGGCCTTGACGCAGTGAAAGGCGCCCTTTAGGTTGGTATCCAGGACGGCGTTCCAGTCCCCCTCGGACATGCGCAAAAGGAGCCCGTCGCGAGCGATCCCGGCATTGTTCACCAGGATATCCACCGTGTCAAAGGCCTCCAGCGCAGATTCGACGAGGCGTTCCGCCTGCCCCGCATCGCTCACGTCCGCCCGAACGGCGACGGCCTCGCCTCCCAGTTGCCCTTTGATGTGCTGTACCACCTCGGCGGCCGCGTATTCGCTGGTCCGATAGTTGACCACGACCTTGCATCCCCAGTGTGCGAGTTCCAGGGCGATGCTCCGCCCGATGCCCCGTGAGCTGCCCGTCACAAGGGCCACTCGATCCTGCAGACCCCTCATGCCCGTTCCGTCTCCATATCCAGTGTCTCGATGCTCTCGGCGTCCGTCACCTGGTAAAGGTCAAGGGGACGATGAATGCGCCTGATAAGCCCCGAGACCACGGCCCGAGGCCCAACCTCCAGTGCGGCCCCCACCCCCTCATCGACCATGGTCTGTACCGACTCCACCCACCTGACGGGATGGGAGAGCTGTTTCAACAGGGCCTCCTTTATCTCCCGTGGCTCGCTCAGGGAGGCGGCCTCTGCGTTGCTCACCACTGGCACGGTCGGGCGCTGAAACGTGGTCTCTTCCAAGGCGGTGCCCAGCCGATCCGCAGCGACTTCCATAAAGGGCGTATGACAGGCCACGCTCACCTTCAGAGGGATGGCCCGTTTGGCCCCTCGTTCCCGGGCCAGAGAGACCGCCCGCTCCAAAGCCCCCTTTTCTCCGGCGATGACCACCTGGCCAGGCGAATTATAGTTGGCGATCCATACCCCCTGATCGTCCCCATTTGCCCCGGCTACGATATCGGCCACCTCCTCATCCTCCAGACCGATGATGGCCGCCATGCCTCCCGATGCTTCCTCTCCGGCGTCGTGCATAGCCTCCCCACGCCGACGCACCAGTTGCAGGCCATCCTCAAAGCTCACCGCCCCCGCTGCCGCCAGCGCAGTGAACTCGCCCAGGCTGTGTCCTGCCGTGCAGACGATGCACTCACCAATCTCCCCAAGGTAGGGGAATAGGGCCCGCCACAGGGCCATGCTGGTGGTATAGATGGCCGGCTGGGTGTTGGCCGTATCGCTCAGGCGTTCCGCGGGGCCCTCAAAACAGAGCTGCGATAGGGAAAATCCCAGGATCTTGTCTGCCCGGTCATAGAGAGCGCGCGCGTCCCCGTACGAGGCATACAACTCGCTTCCCATACCCACGAACTGACAACCCTGTCCCGGAAAAACCAGGGCGATTTTAGTGTCCAATGTTCCGCTCCTCATACAACAGCTAACGACTGAACGCGCTGCAGCGTGGCCTCGGCCTCCGAGACGGTGCGGAGGACGATCTCCCCTGCCGGCAATATCTCGTCGATCAAGCCACAGACCTGCCCGGCCATGATGGACCCCTCCACCATATCCCCTTCTTGGGCCGCCAAGCGCAGCTTGCCCGCGCCAAACTCCATGATGTCCTCTTCGTCTATCCCCTTTTGCTCCATCTTTTCGAATCTGCGCGTCATGGGATTGCGGATACAGCGCACGGGATGCCCCACAGTGAGCCCCGTCACCATGGTGGAACGCTCGTTGGCACGCAGGATGGTCTCCTTATAATCGGGGTGGGCCGTACACTCTTGGGAGCAGATAAAGCGGGTTCCCATCTGCACGCCGTCCGCGCCCAACATCAGGGCGGCGGCCAATCCCCGTCCGTCCCCAAAACCCCCCGCGGCGATGACGGGTATATCCACAGCGTCCGCTACCGTGGGCACGAGGGTCAGGGAACTCACGCTCCCGATGTGACCGCCCGATTCCTCACCCTCGGCGATCACGGCGTCCGCCCCCGCCCGCTCCAGCCGACGCGCCAGGGCAGAAGAGGCCACCACGGGGATGACGCGCACGCCCGCCTCCTTCAATGAGGCGATATAAGGGCTTGGATTCCCAGCGCCCGTGGTCAGCACGGGAACGCGCTTTTCCATACATAGCTCCATAACTCCCTCCACATAGGGACTGAATAGGGGCACGTTCAACCCGTAAGGGACATCTGTATTAGCTATAATGTGTTCCAGCTGATCCTCGACCCAATCGACGGGAGCATTGCCCGCGCCTAGTATGCCCAATCCCCCCGCGTCGGACACGGCGGTGACGAGTTCCCAGGTGGCGACCCAGGCCATGCCCCCCTGTATAACAGGGTGCTCAATCTCCAATAGATCTGTCAGTGCCGTCTTGAGCATCCGCTACTTCCTCCCTATATATATACCAGTGATAACAACACCACAGCCCCCCAAGTAGTTGCGTATTCTGGAAAAATCCGGCAGAATCATACAACCTTTCCTCGCCTGTGGTGTTAGTAATATACAGGAAGTGACCCTCATTTCACGAAAGCGTCAGATTGAGAGGCGGAATAGATGGAAAAACGGATCGTAGTGACCGGCATGGGCATGATATCACCTTTAGGAAACGATCTGCCCACAACGTGGGCGGGTATTATAGAAGGCAAGTCGGGCGTGGCGCCCATCACCAAATTCGACGTGACGGATTACCGCACCAAAATTGCGGCCGAGGTCAAGGACTTTGATCCTGGCGACCATTTTGATCGCAAGGAGGTCAGGCGTCTGGACCCCTTTGTGCAGTTCGGGCTGGTGGCCGCGAGAGAGGCCATTGCGTCCTCTGACATAACCTTTGATGACTCGTTGGCCGAGCGTACGGCGGTGATCATCGGTTCGGGCATAGGCGGCATCACCACCATTATAGAGCAGGCGGATGTATTGAGGGAGCGTGGGGCTGACAGAATAAGCCCTTTCCTGATCCCCATGATACTTCCAGAGACGGCGGCCAGCCTGGTATCCATAGAATTTGGCCTCAAAGGGCCGAATATGGCCATGACGTCGGCCTGTGCCACGAGCGCCAATACCGTTGGCGAGGCCTATGAGATGATTCGTCGTGGGGATGCCGACGCGGCCGTGTGCGGCGGGACGGAGGCAGGCGTCGTTCCCCTCTCCGTCTCGGGCTTTGCCGCCATGCGTGCCATCTCCACGCGAAACGACGAGCCCGAGCGCGCCTCGCGTCCCTTTGATCGCGCTCGGGACGGCTTTGTCGTGGGCGAGGGGGCGGGCATTCTCGTACTGGAGGCCCTCGACCATGCCCTGGAGCGGGGCGCGACCATACATGCCGAACTGGTAGGATACGCCAGCAACGACGATGCCTACCACATCACCGCCCCACTGGAGAACGGCGAGGGCGCCGCGGCCTGTATGCGCCAGGCCATGGCCTCGGCCGACCTTGCGCGGGAGGAGATCGACTATATAAATGCCCATGGCACGAGCACGCCCCTCAACGACGTGACGGAAACCCGGGCTATCAAGGAGGCCCTGGAAAAGACGGCCTACGATATACCCGTCAGTTCCACCAAATCCATGACCGGGCATCTGCTGGGGGCGACGGGCGCCGTAGAATCCATCTTTTGCATAAAGACCTTGACAGAGGGCATCGTGCCCCCGACGATGAATCTGGACAATCCAGATCCGGAATGTGATCTGGACTATGTGCCCTACGAGCCCCGACACATGGAGGTTCGCACGGCGATGACGAACTCTTTTGGATTTGGCGGCCACAACGTATGCCTCATCTTTCAAAAGTTTGAGGATGCCTAGGGAACGGGGAGGCCTACGCTGAGTCGTCAAGCAGAAATAGTCGGCTGGGGCATGTATGTGCCCGAGCGGGTGCTGACCAACGATGACCTGGCCGCCTTTGTGGACACGTCCGATGAGTGGATACGCACCCGCACGGGTATAGAACGACGGCACGTGGCCGAGGAGCATGAGACGACGGCCCAGATGTCCATCGAGGCAGCCCGGGCTGCCCTGGAGATGGCCGATGCGAACCCACTGGAGATCGATCTCATCATCGTGGGCACGGCCACGCCCGATCATTCTTTTCCCGCCACAGCCTGTCAGGTCCAGAACGGCCTGGGGGCCGCCCACGCTGGGGCCTTTGACCTCAACGCCGGCTGTTCCGGCTTCGTCTATGCCCTGACCATGGGACAGCAGACCATCGCCTCCGGGGCCAATGATCTCGTGCTCGTCATCGGCGCCGATACCATGTCCCGCGTGACGGACTGGCAGGACCGCTCGACCTGCGTGCTCTTTGGCGATGGGGCGGGGGCCGTCCTCCTGCGGGCCAGCAACGGCCCCACAGGGATCGTGTCCACCCTCCTGGGTGCCGATGGCTCGGGAGGCGATCTGCTACATATCCCCGCCGGGGGCAGCGCGAGGCCCGCCAGCCAGGAGACGGTGGAAAAGGGCCTGCACACGTTGCAGATGAACGGTCGTCAGGTGTTCCGATTCGCCGTGCGCATGATGCCCAGAGCCGTGCGAGAGGTCGCCGAAAAGGCGGGGGTAGAGATGGAGGACATCGACCTGATTCTCCCCCACCAAGCCAACATGCGTATCGTGGCCACCGCCGCCAGGCGCCTGAATATGCCCCTGGAGAATTTCTACGTCAACTTGCAGGAATATGGCAACACGTCGGCGGCCTCCATTCCCATCGCCCTCTGCGAGGCCATGGAGGAGGGAAGGATCAATCCAGGACAGAACATCGTCCTGGTCGGCTTTGGTGCCGGCCTTAC
Source organism: uncultured Anaerolineales bacterium (assembly GCA_964567975.1). Lineage (GTDB taxonomy): Bacteria > Chloroflexota > Anaerolineae > UBA1429 > UBA1429 > JAWLEV01. Next base: position 6,987 of record CAZMOW010000095.1, read on the forward strand.
GTGGGCCGCCGCCCTGATTAAATGGGGCACAACGGTGGAAGAGATCGCCGCCCCGTTCTATCATACGTGGAGGCGCTGGGCCCTTTACCGCTGGGCGGGCCTCAAGACTGCTTTGCGCAGATTTCACCAGGGCGTGGTCGTAAAATTGATCCATCTCGCCGAACGGGTGAACGAAAAACTGAGCCGGGATTAAAAGGTGACAACGTGAGCTTGAGCCGTTCACCATCGGCTCAAAATCGACAACTAGCCCCAAGTGCGTGAGAGACGCACCAAGCCCCATATCCTGCCCTCCAACCAACCCCGCGCGTTCACGACGGGGCATGATCGTCAGGTTCTATATTCAAAGCCTGATTTTTCATGTTCGGATCAGTACGCTAAACTCTATGGAAGCCAGACAACCGAACATTTAGTATTTTTGGAGCCGATGATGAAACTATTGATCTGGGACTTTGATGGAACCCTGGGCTACCGACAGGGAGGCGCGTGGACGGCCTCCCTGCTGGAGGTACTGGAGAAGGCGGGCGCCGCCCCCGAGGTCACGGCCGAGGAGATACGCCCACATCTCCGCGAGGGGTTCCCCTGGGACACGCCCCTTCGACCCCACCCGCACATACAATCGACCAGGGAATGGTGGGAAACCCTCTATCCCGTCTTTGAGCGGGCTTTTGAAAAGGTGGGGATCGACGGTTTTGAGGCCTACGACCTGGCGCGCCAGGTGCGCGACACCTACCTCGACCTCGGGCGATGGCGCCTCTTTGACGACGCACTGCCCACCCTCACACATCTGTCATCGGAGGGCTGGATTCACGTCGTCCTCTCCAACCACGCCCCCGAACTCGATCTGATCGTGCAGCACCTAGAACTGGACAAACACGTATCCAGGGTTTACAATTCTGCCACTATAGGATGGGAAAAGCCTCACGCGAGAGCCTTTCGCATCGTCCTGGATGCCTTTCCTGGCGCCGAGCCGATGTGGATGATAGGGGACCACTTGGACGCCGATATCCAGGGCGCGGCGGCAGTGGGCATCCCCGGCATACTCGTCCACAGAGATCATAAAGATACACAGTATCAGTGCGAGACGCTGTCCCAGGTACCTGACGTCCTTACAGCGGTGGAGAACGATACACGATGAAGATCGACAAGATCCAGGCCGTCAACGTCGACCTCCCGCCCGTCAAGTCCGAAACACCCCCGCGCCGCCAGAGTTGGCGGGAATATGCCCCCATCGGGCTACCCATGAACAAATACCCCGACTATCCACCAGACCTGCCCCACAAGACGCCGGGCATCGGCGGGAGGCCGGTGTGGGTCAGGGTGACGGCGGAGGATGGCACCTGGGGGCTGGGGCGCACGAGCTTTGGGGAGCCGGCGGCCGCCCTCGTCGACTATCACTATGCCCCACTGCTGGAGGGGCGGGATTGCTTTGCCACCGAGATGCTCAACGATATGATGTGGCGCTCGTCCAAGCGCCACGGCTCCCTGGGGCTCTCATCCTGCGCCCAGAGCGCCATAGACCTGGCATTATGGGACCTAAAGGGTAAACTCCTCCAGCAACCGGTCTATCGCCTGCTGGGCGGCCCCTCCCACGAAAAGATCCGCTGCTACTGCACCGGCGACGACCTGGATTGGTCCATGGAGTTGGGCTTTGAGGCCTTCAAGATCACGAATCCCGTGCACTATGAGCAGGGGATCGAGGGGATCAACATCGTGGAGAAAAAGGTGGCTCGGGCGCGGGAGACGGTGGGCTCCTCGGCGGAACTGATGATCAATCCAGTGATGGCCTATGACGTCGAGTTCACCATCCGTCTGGCCGAGCGGCTGCGCCCCTATGGGCTGCGTTGGCTGGAGGAGCCCCTCTTTCCCGAGGATCTGGAGGGACACATTCAGATCCGCAAGGCCATCTCCTGGATCCCCATCGCCACGGGCGAGGACCATCACACCCGCATTCCCTTTCGACAGTTAGTGGAGCACCGCTGCGTCGATGTGGTACAGCCCGACCTGCATTGGTGTGGGGGCCTGACGGAAGCCATCAAGATCTACCACATCGCCGAGGCCGCAGGCATCAAGACCAGCCCCCACGGCGGCTGCAACTCACCCTTTGGGCAGCACTTTTGCTACGCCATGCCCGAGGTGACCTATGGCGAGTTCCACCTGAGCACGCCCGTCGGCGTGCCCCTGGAGGAAATGGTGCGCATCCCGGGCATGGCCGTGCCCCACGACGGCTACCTCGCACCCTCTGACGCCCCGGGATTTGGCATGGAGATCGCCGAGGAATGGATCACCCCCTGGGATCACAGCGCGCCGGAAGGGGAAGGCGTGGCGGTGTTGTAGAGGACGTAGAGACGCCCCGGCGGGACATCTCTACGT
>CAZMOW010000096.1:0-9221 GCA_964567975.1 uncultured Anaerolineales bacterium
TCCGCGCCCGAGTTCATTGGCCGTTGGCCACCGGCGCCCAGGTGGTGCATAGACTAAAGTCTCATTGCACAGGCCTTCGGCCAGATGGGCCACCTTCGGTGGCCTTGCAGAATGTGAGTGCCATTCTGCAGTCCAGAACTGCCTGCGCGGACGAGCAATGGTTAATGATCTACAACATCCGCGTGCACCCCTACGCTTCTACCAGTTGGTCTTTGCTGCTATCTGTGGTACAATTATTTTGTTTGACTATATTCCACAGATTCTATCCTCTATGGCTATCCTTTCAGGCGAACGGCTAACTAAATACTATGGTGCACAGGACGTCTTTGTCGGGCTGGATTTCAGCATCGCCCGGGGCGACAAGATCGCTTTGGTGGGCCCCAACGGGGCGGGCAAGACCAGCCTGCTGGAGATCATCGTCGGCATCGCCGTGCCCGATGAGGGCGAGGTACACCGCGCACAGAATCTGCGCCTGGGTTATCTGCCCCAACAGGCCGAGTTTCCCAGTGAGCAGACCCTCTATGAGGAGATGCTGGATGTCTTTTCCCATGTACAAAAGATGGAGAAAAGATTGCAGGATCTGGCGGAGGAGATGGCCGCCCATCCCGATCCTCAGCGCCTCGTGGAGCGCTATGCCAGGGCCGAACAGCGTTTTGAACAGGCCGGCGGCCACGGTTATAAGGTAAAGATCGAGCGCGTGCTCACCGGGCTGGGATTCACGGAAGAGATGTACCACTGGCCCATCGCGGTTTTGAGCGGCGGGCAGGTGACCCGAGCCCTGCTGGCAAAGCTCCTTCTGCGAGAGCCACAACTCCTCGTCCTCGATGAGCCGACGAACTATCTCGACCTTGAGGCCCTGGAGTGGCTGGAATCCTACCTGATAGAGTGGCACCACAGCCTGCTTCTGGTCTCCCATGATCGCTACCTGTTGGACAGGGTCGTGAATCGCGTGTGGGATCTGAATCACGGGCGCCTGGAAATCTATCGTGGCAATTACAGCCACTATATGCAGCAGCGTCGTGAACGACGTGAACGTTGGCGGCGCGAGTACGAGGAGCAGCAGGAGTTCATCGCCAGGACCGAGGCCTTTATCCGTCGTTACAAGGCGGGGCAGCGGAGCAAGCAGGCCCAGGGGAGAGAGAAACGTCTGGAACGCCTGGAGCGCATCGAACCGCCGCCATCCTCCAAACAGATGAACCTGCGCCTATCCACGTCCCTGCGCTCTGGCGACCGCGTCTTGATGAGCGACGGCGCGGCCATCGGCTATGCCAGCAAGCCCGGGGCGCCGGAAGGGGAGGAGGCCGATGAGGGATTGGAAGAGCACGTGCTGTTCGAGACGGGAGAATTCTTGATTCGGCGGGGAGATCGCGTCGCCCTGTTGGGATCGAACGGTTCGGGCAAGACCACCTTCCTGCGCACCATCCTGGGGCAGCAGCCTCCTTTGTCGGGAGCGATCGAGACCGGGGCCAGCGTGCGGATGGGGTACCTGCCCCAGGGTGACGAGTGGCTCGATGAGGAAAAGTCGATCCTGCAGCAGATCCTCGATGCCAGCGACCTCACGGTGGAGGAGGTGCGATCGCTGCTGGGGCGCTTTCTTTTCTCTGGCGACGACGTCTTCAAGGAGACGGGCGCGCTGTCCGGAGGCGAGTTTGCCCGTCTCTCCCTGGCCCTGTTGTCCCTCCATGAGCCCAATTTCCTCCTGCTCGACGAGCCCACCACCCATCTGGACGTGGCATCTCAGGAGATACTCCAGGAGGTGCTTCAGGATTTTGAGGGCACCGTCCTGTTCGTCTCCCACGACCGCTATCTTATCGACGCCCTGGCCACGCATGTGTGGAGCATACGGGATGGGCAGATGGTCAAGATCGAGGGGAATTACAGCGACTGGGTGCGGGAGCGGAGGCGGTTTGAGAGGATGGAGGACGCCGTTGAGATCTCCGAAAAGAAGAGACACGATGATAGAGAGCGCCAGCGAGCGCATCGGGAGCGGGAGAGGCGGCAAAAATCAGAGTCCCTGGCGTCTGTGGAGGATCAGATCCACCATTGTGAGCGGCGCCTGGAAGAGATACAACATCTCATCGACGTCGCCAGTGCTCAACAGGACATGGAGCGCGTTCGCGCGCTGAGTCTGGAATATCAGGAGGCCCAGGCCCTCTTGGCCGAGCATATGGAAGAGTGGGAGCGTCTGGCTCAGGTGATGGCGGAGGGCGTCTGACGTGTACGTCATCGGCCTGACAGGCAATATTGCCACGGGCAAGAGCACGGTGGCTGCGATGCTGGGCCGCCTCGGCGCCCATACCATCGATGCGGATAAAGTGGCCCATGGGGTCATGCGTATGGATGAGACCGTGCGTTGCCGCATCGTGCAGCGCTTTGGCCCGGGCGTGCTCGATACTCAGGAGCAGGTCGACCGCAGTGCCCTGGGGGCGGTCGTCTTCTCCGATGCCCAGGCACTGGCTGATCTGGAAGAGATCGTCCATCCGGCGGTCCTGGAGAGGATCAGGAGGCGGCTGTCGCGCTGTGAGGCGGATGTCGTCGTCATCGAGGCGATCAAGCTGCTGGAGGCCGGGGTTCATCTTCATTGTGACAGCATATGGGTGGTCACCAGCCCGCCAGAGGTCCAACGCCAGCGGTTGATGCGGGAGCGGGATTTGACGTCGGAGGAAGCGCGGAGGCGCATGGACGCGCAACCGCCGGCCGAGGCAAAGGTGGCGCGCGCCGATCGCCTCATCGATAATTCTGGCTCCCTGAAAGAGACCTGGCGTCAGGTTCTTGAGGCCTGGAACGCCATCCCCTGTACGGCGCACGTGCCCGTGGAGACGCCCTATGTGGATATCGAGGTCTAGAGAGGAAAAGGTGACCTTGCGAGAGTCGCTGAAACGCTTTTTTACAGAGCATCCTCGTCTGGCCAGTTGGGCGGTGCTTTCCGTGGGGATGGTCGTCCTGCTCGTGGTGAACGCCCCTGGCGCACTGTCGGCAGGACAGTTGCTGGGACTGGCGTTTGCCTGTATCGTGTTGGGCGGAGTTTGTGCCTGGATCATCAGCTGGGAGTAGAGATGACGTTGGGACCTCTATGAAAAGTTCGGGGGGAAAAGAGCGGGGATGGGGGCAGTCCTGCGTGTGCCGTCTGGGCGATAGAGTGTGGAGGATTCCTTTTGTCGTCCTCGCTCTGACCTTTTGTGTTGTATGCTGCGCATGTTCCGTCGCGCGGAGCGGCGAGGGGGATGCCCCATCGGACGCATTTCCCCCTTTACACCAGACGCCTCCTGTGCCGGAGGCCGGCGCCTTGGCCAAGCCGATTGTGCCCGAATCCTCTTCCACTTCCTCTTTGACGTCTCGTTCTCCGACGACATCTGCAACCAGGTCTATGCCGACCCTCTCTCCTTCTCCAACACCGATACCGCCCACCCCCACGCCAACGCCGATCTCACCCCTGGTGGCCATCGATGCTGGACATGGAGGGCGCGATCTCGGGGCGTGCCGCGTCGATGATGAGGGGAGGCTGGATTTTACCGAGAGCGAGGTCAATCTGGAGATCGCGCTGCGCATCGACAGGGAGTTGAGAGCGCGTGGCTATCGGGTGCTCCTCACCCGTGATGGGGATTATCTGCTCAATGCCGAGGAACGGGACGTCAATGGGGATGGGAGAGTCAGTCCCCTTGATGAGAATCAGGCGCGTGTGGATCTGATCAACGCCGAGGGGGCCGATCTCCTGCTCTCCATCCATCAGAACGCCTTCGCTTTGGATAATGGAAAACCTGTTCAGGACGTGGGAGGCGCCATCACCTTTTACTGTGCGGATCGATCCTTTAGTGACGAGAGTCTGCGCTTTGCCAAACTCGTGCAGGAGGCCGTTCTGGGTGCCTTCCGCGACATGGGATACGAGATACGGGATCGCGGCGTCATGGAGGATATCGTACTTTATGAGCCTGGGGCACCGGGCTCCTATCTCGTGCTCTTGGGACCGGAGACGGAGCGCATCGTTCGGCCCTGTCAGGTGCCGGGCATTTTGAGCGAACCCCTTTTCATCACCCATCAGCGAGAGGCCGAACTGGCGCGTGACGAGGCCTTTTTGGATCATCTGGCCACGGTCTATGCGGATGCTATCGATCGTTACTTTGCGGGCCATGAGGCGCGACCCACGGCCACAGTTGATCCTTCATAGTACGCTTCAGTCCCTGGGATTGCCCTGGCGCGATACGTCGGTGTCCACGATGATGGTCACCGGGCCGTCGTTGTGGATCTCCACCATCATATAGGCACCGAACTCTCCCTTTTCCACCTTCCGAATCCCCCGTTCCCGCAACAGGTCGTAGAACTGCTCCACCAATGGGGCGGCCACGTCGGGCGCGGCGGCATGGGCAAAGCTGGGGCGTCGTCCCTTGCGGGGATCGCCGTACAGGGTGAATTGGGGGATGAGCAACGCCTCGCCGCCGACCTCGAGAAGGGAGCGGTTCATCTTGCCCTCCGCGTCCTCAAAGATGCGCAGGGTGGCCACCTTGCGCGCCAACCATTCCGCGTCGTCGCTGGTGTCTCCCGACCGTATGCCCAAGAGCACGACGAGGCCCTGGCCGATGCTGCCAATGGTCTCGCCGTCCACGCGAACGGCCCCCTTTGTGACCCGTTGAAGTACAGCTCGCATACTCTTTTTCCTTTCTCTGTCAGACATTTTGCGATAGGTCTGATGTTTAACAGGATAACCAACTTTGATGCCGACCTTGTCTTGAGCCGTCGATTGCTCTGTTTGCTGTCCCGGGGATCTTTTATTATAGTATATATACACGTAAGCAGAGAGGGATGATAAACCATGTTCAAACTCATCATGACCTGGAACATCAAAGAGGGCAAGGAGAAGGATTATCTTGACTTTTTGACCCACGACTTTACCAAGTCCGTCATGGGCATGGGCATCCAGCCGACGGACGCCTGGTACGCGGTGTGGGGGCGCGGCCCCCAGGTCCTGGCCGGCGGCGTCACGGAGGAACTGGAGACCATGGAAAAGGCGCTGGCCAGCGGCGAGTGGAGGGCGCTTTTGGAGGAACTCCAGGATCTCGTCGTGGATTTCAACTACAAGGTTGTCGAGGCCGAGGGGGGATTTCAGCTCTAGTTCCCTAAAGGGCTTTGCCATGCTCCCATGCCATTGGGCACAGTAGACGAAACCCATGGAACCGTTCCATGGGTTGTTTGTATACGTACTCTTTGCCGAGGGACGATTTTAAGCGCTCTCGGTTTTCTCCTCTTTGCCGTCCCCGTTGCTGCTCGCGTCCTCGTGCTTTTCATCCTTGTCCCTTTTGGGCATCAGCGATGAGGTATCTCCCCGATTGTCTGTGATGTAGAAACCATTGCCCTTGAATATGATACCCACGGGCTGAATGACGCGATGTACGAGGCCGCCACACTCGGGACAGGTATCGAGGGGATCCTCAGAAAAGTGTTGAAAACGGTCGAAAACGATACCACACTCATCGCATCTATATTCGTACGTCGGCATAAGCAAAAACTCCTATATTGTCGAGTTGGTACGATGGCGCACTCTATCCATATGGTACAAAACCAAGGATCGATTATACTCCAAGTGATTCCTGTGGGCAAAATCGCTCACTTGCCGTAACGGCGGTCTCATATGCTGATGTTGGCATTCAGCCAAAAGAGTAGGGGCTCAAAATGTCCCGTGAGCAGCAACAGCCCCATGATGATCAACAGTCCTCCCGCCACCACGGAGACGAGCCGTGTGTGACGGTTCATTTTTCTCAAGAGGGGGAGGGCAACGTCTACGAGGGCGGCCACGATGAGGAAAGGAACGCCCAGGCCGAGGGTATAAGCCATCAGGAGGAGGGCTCCGCTCGTCACCGTCTCGCTGTTTGCAGCCATGAGGAGGATGGCGGAGAGGATGGGACCGACGCACGGCGTCCACCCCGCAGCGAATATCATTCCCACCAATGCGGAGGCCCAGTAGCTCTTGGAGTCCTGGGGCATATCCAGCCGTTTCTCCAGGTGCAAAAAGGGGAGGGATATGAGACCGGTCATGTGGAGGCCAAAGACGATGAGAAGGGCGCCACCCGCCTTGACCATGTAGGGCATGATGGGCAGGATGATCTGGCCGATAAGACCGGCCGCCACGCCCAGCAGGACAAAGACCAGACCGAATCCCAGGACGAAAAAGAGGGCGTGGAGCAGCATGTCCCGTCGGCTCTTTTTCTCCAATTTGGTGACGCTGGTGCCCGTCAGGTATCCGATGTAGACGGGTACCAGGGGCAGTATGCAGGGAGAAAAGAAGGATAGCAGGCCGGCGAGCAGGGCCAGGGGAAGGGTCACGTTCTGCGTGTTCATCCCTTTTTCTCCCACTGGGCGAGCCTTTGGGCTGTCTCACGTTGGATCTCCGTCATCCCCCGCTCCAGGTATGGATAGGCGAACCAGACGCAACCGAGGCCGAACAGCGTGCCCGTGACGGCGCGGCTCAGCCACGTGCTGCTCCACAATCCCACCAGTTGTCCCAGACCGTCGATGGCCAGGGGGGCGATGATGGCGAAAAGCGCTTTCAGGGGCAAGGGCTTCAGATATTTTCGTACGCTCCCAAAGAGGATGCCAAAGAGTAGCGTGGACAGATAGATGGCCATGCATCTTTGGCATATGGCAACTTTATATCCGATCTGAGGATCTCCTATATAGCGCTGGGGTACCAACTGGCCAGTGAGTTGTGTCAACTGGTTGTGGGAGTAGATCCATTGCGGCCCGTATAAAAAGAGGGAGCGCTCCGGCAACTGATGGCACAGGGGGCGAAACAGGAGATATATCAGCCCCGCGGGGCGCTCATATCTGGCGTGCATCAACACGGGGGCCAGCAGGGGAAGGCCGACATAGATGGCCACGGCCAGGTTGGCCATAAAGAGCCAATGCCCGCTGAACCAGCGCATAAAGTGGGTCAGGACGTAGGTGATACGCTGCGCCCACACGTCCGTGCGCTGCAGATCCATTTCGCGAGCGTCGATGTGCGCATAGGGCCGAGGGGAGTTCTGGCTTTGCATCTACGTCCTCATGACATCAGGTCAGCCACATAGTGTTGGAGAGCTGATTTGGTGAGCGTGCCCATGTGAACGTGACGGATCACGCCCTCCTCGTCGATAAAGATGCTGGTGGGGATACCCCGCACATAGTAGGCCGCGCCTATGCGACCGCCTTTATCGAGCAAAACGGGGAAGGGCATCCCGAGTTCCTGGACAAACTCCTCGACGCGATCCCCATCCTCCCGCAGGTTGACGGCCACGATCTCAAAGCCCTGATGGTGCTTTTCGTTGTACAGTTCGATCATGTGCGGTATCTCGATGCGGCAGGGCCCACACCAACTGGCCCAAAAGTTCAGCATCACCACCTGTCCGCGAAAATCGCTCAGCGAGACCTGATTTCCCTCCAGATCCCGAAGGGTGAAGTCGAAAGCCACGTTGCCCGCTTCAGGCGGTTGGGGATTCGTCGAGGCCTGTTTTGTTGGCGTGATCGTGGGTTTTTCCTCCTGTGTCGGGACGGGTGTCGGCGAGGGGAGCGAAGCGGCCTCTGGGGCACAGGCCGCAAGCGATATCAGACATGCTATCAGTACGATTGTGGCGATGGATGTCTCTCTCGATGGCAAGGACACTCTCCTTTATTTCTCGATGGGAGACGGATTGCCGATCAGTTCCTCCCTGCATTCTATCATCGGGTCCCCTCCTGACCAAGAAGCCAAGATGGCGGCTGCTGACGCGGGAACGCCCCGCGCTCTATACCCCCATTGGGTATATTCTAGGGCGGCCCACCCCTGTGTCAAATCCTTACCGTGGTCAGATGCAAAGTCTGTTACCGATCCAGTTACAGCTTCCCAAGGAGACTTTTGGCTTTCGAGAGATGGCTCCTTCCTTAACCCTCTCGCCGCGTAGGGCTAAAGTGGGCCAGCGGCGCAATTCCTCACTATTTGGTTTGCTGCAGTGGTTCCTTGCGCCCGCTGATGTAGAGACGCAAGATTTTGCGTCTCTACCTTCTTGGCCCAAGGGCCTCTCCGACGGGTCTACGCCTCGTCGACGCATTTGAGCAGGGCTTTTATATAGCCGATGCCATAGGCACGTCCGCGATGGCCCCAACGGGTGTCGCCCACCATGCCCGGCGTGTGGTCGACGATGAGGACGCCGTCGAAATCGGACGCTTTGTAGGCCCGCATGGCCTCGAGCATGTCCACCTTGCCCTCCTCGATAAAGGTCTCCTCGAACTTGGGTACGGTGCCCCGCACGTTGCGAAAGTGGACGTAAGCGATCTTGTCTCTAGAGGCAAAGTAGCGGATGGCCTCATACACCTCTTCCGGGGTCTCGCACCATTCGGAGACCGTCCCCTGGCAAAACTCGAGGCAGTTGCTGGGACTATCGACGATGTCGATGACGCGCTTGTAGGCCTCGGTGCTGCGGATGATGCGTGCCGTGCCGGCGATGTTGGGCACCGGGGGATCGTCGGGGTGGAGGGCCAGGCGCACGCCGGCCTCCTCGGCCACGGGCACCACCGACTTGAGGAAATACTCGAAATTCTCCCACATGGTCTCGTCATCGTACTCGCCGTGTTCAAAGGTGGGGGCGTTCTTGGCCAGCTCGTGGTCGTATTTGGTCACCACGGCGTCGCCCCGCCCGGTGGGGGTGCGCTCGGTGCGCCACACGCCCACCAGCATCCAGTGATAGCCCAGCACGGGGATGCCGGCGCGGCCCATGTTGCGGATGGTGCGGCGTACGTTCTCGATCTGCTGGTCGCGCCCGGGGAGTCCCAGCCTGGCCTTGTCATAAAAGTCCATGGGCATATTCTCGATGGCATACAGTTTGAGCCCCGCCGCGTCCACCCGCCGGCGCATCTGGAGCAACTCCAGGAATTTCCAATATCCGCCGCCGACCGCCTCCCGTGACGCGTCTTCCTGCGGCCAGGCCGCCGTGAGCGGGGGCGTGTGCACGATGATGTTCTTCACCCCCAACTGCTGGGCGAACTGCAGCCGCTCGTCGTCCGGTTCGTGAATGGCGCCCAATCCAAGTTCGATCATCTTTTGCCTCCTGTTACATTCCAGTGGATTTCTTACTCTCGGCCATCAATGATACGTGATTCTCCCTTTTCCCTCAAGGGCACCGGCCTGAAGGGGTGCACGCAAAGTCTGTTAGGCTGACCGCATATACTAGAAAGAAGAAACTGACATGGCAGGAGTAGCATGAGCGTGGCCTTGGGCG
>CAZMOW010000097.1:0-8933 GCA_964567975.1 uncultured Anaerolineales bacterium
TGAGACGTCGCTGGGGAGCGTGGGAAACCAGGCTGAGAGGGGTCCCTGGGCCGAGAGGGCCTTTGGACCGACCCAACGAACCTGACCCGGGTAATACCGGCGTAGGGAGACGACGAGATAGATGACGCTTTTACCATCCTCTTGCCGTCTCCCACATAGGGGGATGGCTTTTTCGTTTCCCTTGCCCTCCAGCCAGCGATAAACGAGGAGGACATCATGGAAGAGAGATTCACCGCCCAGCTGTGGGAAGAGATCACTCCCATCTATCAGACCATTCTGGATCACCCCTTTGTCAGCGGCCTCACCGATGGCTCCCTATCCAATGACCGCTTTCGCTTTTACACGATTCAGGATGCCCTCTATCTGCAGCACTTTGCCAGGGCATTGGCCGGGGCGGCGGCCAGTGCCCCCCGCGACGCGTGGACCGAGTTCCTCGCTGCCCATGCCCGAGATACCCTCGTCGTCGAACGGGCCCTGCACGACAGTTTCTTTGGCGACTGGGACCTCACGCCGGAACAGGTATGTGCCACCCCCGTCGCGCCCACCAACCTGGCTTACACCTCCTATCTGCTGCGCGTGGCACGTGGCGGCAGCTTTGAGGAGGCTGTGGCGGCCCTCCTGCCCTGTGACTGGATCTATATTCAGGTCGGCAGGGAACTGGTGAAAGAGGGATCACCCAATGCGCTCTACCAGCGGTGGATTGACACCTACGCCTCCGAAGAATTCCGCGATATCGTGCAGCAATTCATCGACATGGTGGATGACGCAGCAGAGGGCGCCAGCCAATCCCGCCGAGAGACAATGCGCCATCACTTTGTCGTGGCAACTCGCTACGAATGGATGTTCTGGGATATGGCCTGGCAGATGGAAGTCTGGCCCGTCGAATGAAGAAAGGAGCATGAATCATGGCATTTATAGAAGAGCTGCATAACTACTATGAAAAAGACTGGCACGAAATGTTGGATCACCCGTTTCTAAAAGAGATCGCCGAGGGAACCATCCCTGACGAGCGCTTTATCAACTGGGTGAAACAGGACTATGTCTTTGTGCGTGAGGCCATCCCCTTTATCGCCCTGCTGATTCCCAAGGCTCCTATACGCCACCGAAGGGTACTCGGCGATACGATCTCCAACTTTCACCAGGAACTGGACCTCTTTGAAGAGATGGCCGCCGACCACGGAATCGAACTGGAGGACGTGGAGCCGGTGCCGACAAATCTGGGCTATATAAATTTCCTGCTGACCACGGCTGCTTTCGAGCCCTATGAGGTGGCCTACACGGTACTATACACCGGGGAAAAAGCGTATTCCGACTCCTGGATAACTGTGAAACAGACGCAGAAAAGCCCCAGCAAATGGCAGGCCTTTATCGAGCAATGGAGCAGCGAGCCGTTCCAGCAGTGGGTGATCACCCTGCGCGACGAGGTGAACGCCATGGCCGAAAGCGCCTCCCAGGATCTGCGAGACAGGATGGAAAACCGCTTTGTGGATGGCCTGCGCTACGAGTACCAGTTCTGGAATATGGCCTACCACGGAGAATCCTGGGGCGTGGCGGAATGAAAAAGGCACAGGACGTGGACTGGTCGGTATACGTCATCACCGATCGCCGGGCCGCTGGCGATAGACCCATCACGCTAGTGATGAAGGCGGCCATTGCGGGCGGCGCCTCGGCAGTCCAGATGCGCGACAAAGGAGCGACGACACACGAGATGATCGCCTTGGGACGTGCCCTGCACGAGGTCACGCGCGAGGCCGGGGTTCCCCTGATTATCAACGACCGCCTGGACATCGCCCTGGCCCTCGACGCCGAGGGAGTCCACGTGGGCCAGGATGATATGCCGGCCCCCATGGCCCGGCGCCTTCTCGGACCGCACCGCATCCTGGGCGTCTCCGCGGGCACGGTGGAGGAGGCGCGTCGGGCGGAACGTGACGGGGCCACCTATCTGGGCGTGGGCGACGTCTACGGCACGCCGAGCAAGGCCGACGCGGGAACCCCCGTCGGCATCGAGGGCCTACGAGAGATCACAAGGGCCGTCTCCATCCCCGTCGTGGGCATCGGCGGGATCACCGTCGACAATGCCGCCGCCGTCATCGAGGCTGGCGCGGCTGGCGTGGCCGTCATCTCGACCGTCGTCGGCGCCCCAGAGCCCCAGATGGCGGCCCGGCGACTGAAAGAGATTGTAGATCGCACGAAACACCGCCACCCTGATACTTGAGCCCGGGCGACGGCGAAAGGAGACCGTTCATGATCGACGCCAACACGCGTATCGCCAGTATCCTCTCCCGTATCCGAGAGGAGCGTCCCCTGGTGCACCACATCACCAACTTGGTGGTGATGAACGACACGGCGAATCTGACCCTGCAACTGGGGGCGCTGCCCGTAATGGCCCACGCGCTGGAAGAGGTGGGCCAGATGACCGCCCAGGCACAGGCCCTGGTCCTCAACCTGGGCACCCTGACGCCGTCCCAAATCGAGGCCATGCACGTGGCCGGCCGGGAGGCCAACACCCGGGGCATCCCCATCGTCCTGGACCCGGTGGGCGCCGGCGCCACGACCCTGCGCACCGAGGCCGCCCTGCACCTGCTGGACGAACTCCGGATCGCCGTGCTGCGGGGAAACGCTGGCGAGATCGACGCCTTGAGCGGCGGGAAGGGGAGGGTAAGGGGCGTGGAGAGCGCGGCGGGGACCCTCGATGTCGTGACTCTCTCCCAGACGCTGGCCCAGGCGCATGACACGGTGGTCGCCATCACCGGCGAGCGGGACACCATCTCCGACGGGCAGCGGACCTTGGGCGTGCAGAACGGGCACCAGTGGCTGACCAGAATCACGGGGGCTGGCTGCATGACCACGGCCGCCATCGCCGCCTTTACTGCCGTGGAGCGGGACCCACTGATGGCGGCGGTAGGCGGCCTGGCCTGCTTTGGCGTGGCCGCCGAACTGGGGGTCGCAGAGGCCAGGGGGCCGTCCAGCCTCAAGGTCGCCCTGCTGGACCATCTCTACCACCTGACGAGCGAGCAGTTTATCGAAAATGCCCGCATTGTGAATATTGAGAGCAGGAGCTAGATGATGCGAATTGCCGAACTGGGAGAATTCCCCCTCATCGACCGCATAAATGAAATAGTGAACACCAAAGCACCTGACGTCGTCGTGGGCATAGGGGATGACGTGGCCGTGCTGGCCAACGACGCCGATGACGAGAATCTAATCTTGGCCACGGTGGACAGCCAGGTGGAGGACGTCCATTTCATACGGGGCCTGATCACCCCCCAGCAACTGGGGCGCCGCGCCCTGGCCATCAACCTGAGCGACATCGCCGCCATGGGCGGCAGGCCCCAGTACGCCCTGGTCTCCCTGGCCCTGCCATCCGATACGGAGGTAGCCTGGGTGGAAGCCCTCTATCGGGGTCTGCGAGAGGAGGGAGATCGCTTTGGAACAACCATCGTGGGGGGCAATATGGCCAGTTCCTCGGGCCAGGCCTTTATCGATGTCTGCGTGCTGGGGCGCGTATCCCGGCAACACCTGCTGCTGCGCTCGGGCGCCAACCCTCACGACAGGGTGCTGGTGACGGGCCATCTGGGGGAGGCGGCCGCCGGCCTGGCCGTGGCCCTGGACCCTGATCTTCCGGTGACCCCCTCGGAGCAGGACGCGCTGCTGACCCGCTATCTTTTACCGGAGCCCCGCCTGCCCGAGTCGTCCATCATCGCCCGCTCTGGTCTGGCGACGGCCATGATCGACGTGAGCGACGGACTGAGCAGCGATATCGGCCATATCTGCGATAGAAGCCAGGTGGGCATCCAACTATGGGCCGAAAAGCTGCCCATCTCCCCAGCAGCGCGCCACGTGGCAGAACTGCAGGACAGGCCCGCCTGGCAGCTGGCGCTGGGAGCCAGCGACGACTATGAATTGTGCTTTACCGCCCCCCCAGAGGCGGTCGAGGGGCTGATCGCTGATATCCAAAAGAAAACGGAAACACCAGTGACGGTCATCGGCGAGATTCTTCCCGCAGAAAAAGGTCGGCAGTTGACGCTAGAGAATGGCGAACGGATATCACTGGAAGCAAAAGGGTGGCAACATTTCGCCCCCGAGGCCTGATGATCAGCGTATCAAAGGAGAAAAAAAGACGATGCGGACGAACACACGCGAGATAGCACGGGCAGTGATTCTGGTGGCCATCGGTGTGGCCCTATCCCCCTTTACCTCCTTCCCCGTCGGAATCGCCAAGGTAAATCCGACCCAACACTTTATCAACGTCCTTGGGGCAATCCTGTTGGGCCCATGGTGGGCCATGATCAATGCCACCCTCATCGCCATCCTGCGCAACGCCCTGGGGGTGGGAACGCTGCTGGCCTTCCCCGGCGGGATGATAGGAGCCCTCTTGGCTGGTTATAGTTATCGCTACACGCACAATGTCTACTGGGGATCCCTGGGCGAGATTGTGGGCACCGGTATCCTCGGTGCTCTGGTCAGTGGGTGGCTGGTGGCACCCGTATTCATGCGTAGCACCATGGCCCTGGGCGCGCTTATCGCCTCGTTCCTCGCCAGTACTGTCCTGGGATCTGTCCTGGCGTTACTGGCCCTCGACATCCTCAGGCGTGCGGGATACGTCGAATTGGAAGGAGAGCGAACGCGCGGTGAGTGAGCCCGTCGTTCGAATTCGTAATCTATGCTATCGCTATAGTAACGGCGCATCGGACTGGGTGCTAAAAGATCTCGATCTGGACATCAAAGAGGGAGAATATGTCCTGATCTGTGGTCCCAGCGGCTCGGGAAAATCCACCCTCTGTCGAACCCTTAATGGCCTGATCCCCCAATTCTATGGGGGAGATCTGGAAGGCAACGTCAGGGTGGATGGCCTCGACACACAGGAACACCCGGTGAGTGAACTGTTCGTCCATGTGGGAATCGTCCTTCAGAATGCCGAGGCCCAACTCTTCAATGACACAGTGGAAGGGGAACTGGCCTTTGGCCTGGAGAGCCTGGGATGGCCCGGGGAGGAGATAGACACACGCGTCCAAGAAGTCGCGGACGTCGTGCAGATCACGCATCTGCTGGAGCGAAATCCCCACCAACTCTCCGGTGGGGAACAGAAACTCACCATCATCGCCGCCACCCTCGCTCCTCGCCCACGAATTCTGGTTCTGGATGAACCCTATGCCAGCCTGGATCCAGCAAACGTGGAGCGCGTGCGTGCCGCACTGCACGCCATCCACGAACGCGGCACAGCAGTGATGCTCGTGGAACACCGGCTGGAAAAAGCCGTCACCGACGCTGAGCGCATGCTGGTGCTGCATCGGGGGCAGATCGCACTGGAGGGGACCCCCCGAGACGTAATGGCCAGAGATATCACACGTTTTGGACTCAGGCCTCCTGCTGCTGTGCGCGTGGGCAAAGCCCTGAACCTGAAAGACATCCCCCTTGACGTGGAATCTCTGGCCGCCGCAGCCAGGGGACGCCCCTTGCCCTCTGACCTGTTGCACCCCCAGCGGATAGCAAAGGAAAGAAACAAAGGTGAAACTCTTCTCGAAACGCGCGAGGTCTCCTTCTCCTTTGAGGAGAGGTCCGTCCTGCGAGGAGTGAACCTCTCCCTGCAAGCGGGCGAGTGTCTGGCCCTGGTAGGGGCCAACGGCTCCGGAAAGACCACCCTCATCAGACATTTTAACGGCCTGTACAAACCCGACCCTGGTCAGGTCCTTGTCCTTGGCAGGGACACGCGCCGAGCGAGCATCTCCGAACTGGCCCGTCACGTGGGCTTGGCCTTTCAGAACGTCAACGACCAGTTCTTCAAATTCACCGTAAAAGAGGAGATCGAGGTGGGGGCACGAACTCTGAAACGCTACGATGAGAACTGGCTGCAGGAACTGATCGCCCTGTTTCAACTGGACCCCCTGTTGAACCGCTCTCCGCATAGACTCAGCGGTGGGGAAAAGAAACGCGTCGCCTTTGCCGCCGCCCTTGCGGCCAGGCCCGACATCCTCGTCCTCGACGAGCCCACCACGGGACAGGACTGGTCCTTTCAGCAGGCACTAAGCGATCTGTTGAAGGAATTGCAGGACCGAGGACAGACGGTAGTCCTCGTGACCCATGATCTGGATTTTGCAGAACGCTGCGCCGACCGCTGGGTCCTGCTGGCAAAGGGACGTATCCTGGCCGACGGACCGCCCCAGGACGTGATGCGCGACACGAAAGCCATGCGTCAGGCGAATCTGAAACCCACCCAGTCCTTTCGCATCCGACAGGCACTGGGAAGGGGGGCGAAAATCCATGCTCGCTCCTGAGAAAAATAAAGGCTCCTTCGATCCTCGCACCTGTTTGCTGCTGACGGTACTCTATGCCGTGCTCGTCGTCGCTTCAAAACAGAACGTCTGGTTGCTCATGGAACTTGCCGTCCTGCTACTCATCATCGTGACCCTCGGTGAGGGGAGACAATATCTGCGCTGGTTGCGCCTCGTGGTCGCCATGACGGCAAGTTGGTTCGTCATCTCCCTGCTGGCCTTCGATCTGGCGACCGCTGTGACAGCCAGCCTGCGACTGGTGGCCCTCACTTCTGTCTTTTTTACATTCTTTCGGACCACGACGCCTCAGGATTTGGGCAATGCCCTGGTAAAGAGTGGGCTGCCCTACGAGATCGCCTTTGTGCTCAGCACGTCCATGCAGTTCGTGCCTCTGATCAGCAGCAAGGCACGGAACATCGTGGACGCGCAGCGCTCACGAGGCATCCCCCTCAAACCCGGAGTCGCCGCGCTGCGGCATTATCCACCCCTGATGGCCCCGTTATTGATCCAGGCCTTCCAGTTGGGAGACGAGCTGGCCGTGGCCATGGAATCCCGCGGCTTTGGCCGGCAGGGGCGCACCTTCCGGCGCGATTATCACATGGGCGTCGCCGACTGGGTCGTGCTGTTGCTGGCCGCATCGCTGGTAGGGGTTCTCATCATCGTGCAGATGTAATATGATAATGGACAATACGCGGTAAGGAGGTCATAGATGAAAAAAGTACTCACCATCGCGGGCTCGGACTCGGGCGGCGGAGCAGGCATCCAGGCGGATCTCAAAGCCTTTGCCGCTCGCGGCGTCTATGGCATGACGGCCCTGACGGCCATCACCGCCCAGAACACCCTTGGCGTCCAGGGCGTCTTTGAGCTGCCCGCCGAGTTCGTGGGTCGGCAGATCGACTCGGTGATGGAGGATATCGGCGCCGATGCCTGGAAGACGGGCATGCTCTCCAACAGCGAGATCATCCACGTGCTCGTGGATCGCATACAGCGCTATCAGGTATCGTGCCTGGTTGTGGATCCGGTGATGGTCGCCAAGGGCGGCGACCCGCTGCTACGTTCAGAGGCACGCGATACCCTCATAGACGAACTGCTGCCCCTGGCCCATGTCATCACCCCCAACCATCACGAGGCCGGCGTTCTGACGGGGCTGGCGATAGAGACGCTGGAAGATATGCGGGAAGCAGCCAGGATCGTTCATGAGATGGGGGCGCGCAACGTCGTGATAAAGGGGGGTCACCTACCCAAGGCTGCCAATGCCATCGATGTGCTGTACGATGGGCAGGAGATGTCCACGTTCGAGACGCCCCGCGTGGACACACCCAACACCCATGGGACGGGCTGCACTTACGCCTCATCCATCGCTGCGGAGCTGGCCAAGGGATACCCCGTCAAGGAAGCGGTACAGACGGCCAAATTGTACTTGACGGCCACCATAGAGGCGGCTGTGGATCTCGGAATTGGAGGGGGACACGGCCCCCTAAATCATTTCCTGAATCAACAGGTCGATTTTCGACGCTAAGAAATCCGATCACGATCGCACCGTTCCCATAAGCTACAAGGGGGGCGATCCTGGTGGTATCAGGATCGCCCCTATCCGCCCGATCGCGGTGTCTACTCCTTTACCGGTAGTTCGCAGTTGCTCAATTTCTCGATCACCTTGACCACCGCCGAGTGATCCAGATCGCCCCACCCGTTGGCCAACATGGAAGTGAACAGCTCGTGCGCCAGGGCCGACGCCGGCAGAGAAGCCTCATACTCTCTTGCCGCCTCGCGGATGATATTCAGATCCTTATAATGGAATCTGGCCCGGAAGCCAGGTTCATAGTCGCCCTCGACGATACGAGGACCACGAACATCCATCACCCGCGTCTGGGCATAGCCACCACTGAGCACCTCGATGATGATCTCGGGATCTACCCCCGCCTTGGCGCCCAATACCAATGCCTCGGCCATGCCGATAAAGTTCATCGCCACCTGAATCTGGTTGCAGGCCTTGACCGTCTGCCCTGCACCAGAGGGCCCACACAGAACGGGCGTGCCCAACAAATCGAATATGGGCTTTGCACGCTCGAACGTCTCCTCGTCGCCGCCCACCATGATCGACAGGGCAGCCTCTTTGGCTCCCACGTCCCCGCCGCTCACCGGGGCATCAAGCATGCGACACTCTTTTTTGGCCGCCTTCTCGGCCACCTCCACAGCCGTCACCGGGGAAATAGTGGACATATCGATGAGAAGAGTATCCGGTTTGACGCCAGCAAGGACGCCGTCCTCGGGCAGATACACGGCCTCCACATCGGGAGAGTCGGGTACCATCGAGATCACCACGTCCGACCTGCTGGCCACGTCCTTGGAAGAGGTGCCGGCCACGGCTCCCATCTCCACGCCCTCGGCCAACGCCTCGTCCACGATATCATAGGCGATGACTTCATACCCAGCCTCTATGAGATGGCCCGCCATAGGCATTCCCATGATGCCCAGGCCGATAAAACCAATCGTCTTTTCCTTGGCCATATTCTTGCCCCTTTCTTTCGTCTCGTTTCATGTCTGCTATCGATTATACGTTGGCACCGCACGCTGTCAAGGAACGTCACGCGTGCTTATCACGCCGGGGTGCACGCAAATGTTGTAGATCATTAGCCGTTGCTCGTCCGCGCAGGCAGT
>CAZMOW010000098.1:0-8925 GCA_964567975.1 uncultured Anaerolineales bacterium
AGGATGTCGCGGACGAAATCATCTGCCTGACAACACCACGACCGTTCTTTGGCGTCGGTGGCTCGTACCGCGATTTCTCACAGACCAGCAACGAACAGGTTCGACTGCTGCTGACTAAAGCGGACGAGTTCGCCTCGTAGAATGGCCGAGGCAAAGGGATGACGCTAGCCCATGCTCTGTGCAGGTTCTTTGGCCGCAGACACCAGAACATAGGAGCATTTTCGAACACAACAAGGAGGCACATATGCAACGGACATCGCGCGCGATGACCATCATGCTCCTCATCCTCGCCATAGCTACACCACTCTCGGGTTGCGCGCCAGATCAGGGAGAAGCGAGGGCGACCCAAGCTCCAACGCCTCGCCAGGTTATGGAGACAGCGACAGCCCCATCTAGGGCGACAGCGACGCCTCAACCCACGGCGCCGAGTTCCATGGTGACAATCTTTCCGACCAGTGGTCCTCCCGGCACCAAGATCACGGTAAAGGGGGAGCAGTGGCCATCGAATACAGAGATACAACTCGGCGTGGGGCAAAAAGAGGCAAGCGCCGAAGCATCGTACGATGCCCAGATCACCGTCGACGGCACCTTCACAAAAACACTCATCATCCCCAAGTCCGCAGAGCCTGGACAGCACTGGGTCGTTGAGGGCACGACTGAAACACCGTCGCCAAAGATCGTATCTAACGACTTTCAAGTAATAGAACAAGAGTATCACGGAACGGTGGAAACCTCGCCCCACAGCGGGCCGCCCGGAACGACCGTGCGCGTGATGGGCGAGGACTTTCCCCCTGAGAGGCGGGTGGAGATAGGCATCGGAAGACCTCACTCAGAGTATGACGTCGTGACCATGGCAGAGACAGATAGCGAGGGACACGTCGATACCGAGATCACCATGCCCGATTTCGTGGAGCCGGGCGACGAATGGGTGATCGTCATCGCAGCAGAATACAGGCCCGCCAAAGCGGTCTCTGAGGTATTCGAGGTCACCACGGCAGAGTCCACTACCCCTTCTCCGGCATCGACGGTGCAAACAAACATCTATCTTGTCGCCGTGGGCGACGACGGAGAATCGGGTAAAGAGATCGGTTGCAATGACAGTTTGGTGCCGGTCCAGGTACAGATCGATGCAGCGGCCGACCCGGCGACAGCGGCATTGAACGAATTATTATCGATCAAGGACAGAAATCATGAACCGTCTGGGCTTTACAACGCGCTATATCAATCAGACCTTTCCGTAGAGGAGATGCGCATCACGGACGGAGAGGCCGTCGTCAGGCTTTCGGGCACGCTGAAGCTCGGCGGAGTGTGCGACGAGCCCCGGGTCAAGGAACAACTACAACAGACGGTCCTTCAATATGTGGGAGTGGAAAAAGTTTCCATCATTGTCGACGACACCCCCCTTAGGGATTTGCTTGGAGAAGGACCACCAGAAGGATAGAGACATGTCCATGAGGGGACGATATGGAAGAACACCTGTAGAGCTCCCCATTCCCGGTGATGGTTGACTGCCATCTCTTGCCCCTCTCGGACTACTCATTACCCACATGTGAACGTGAAAGGAGATGCAAGCGTGAGTGAACTGAGAGATCAAGAAGATGTAGGAAAACTGGTACACGTCTCGACCGACGGCGCCACCGTAGAGGCCAACCTGAGTATCCCGGACGGCGCCGAGGGCATCGTGCTCTTTGCCCACGGCACAGGGAGCAGCCGACACAGCCCGCGCAACAACTTTGTGGCCGACGAACTACGTGACGGGGGCTTGGCTACTCTGTTAATCGACCTGATGACCCCGGAGGAAAAGGAGCTCGACCGCCGCACGCGGCAGGTACGCTTTGACATCGACCGCCTCGCCCGGCGGGTGTTGGGTGCCACAGACTGGCTCCTGGAACAAGAGGAGACCCAAAACTTGAACCTGGGCTACTTTGGCTCCAGCACGGGAGCAGCGGGAGCGCTGATCGCCGCCGCGGAACGACCCGAGGCAGCCAAAGCCGTCGTCTCTCGGGGTGGACGCGTGGATCTGGCCGGGGACGTCCTCGATCAAGTGCGCGCTCCCACCCTCTTTATCGTCGGAGGCAACGACTACCGCGTGCTCGAACTGAACCGACAGGCCCTGCAAAGGCTAACATCGGAAAAATCCCTGGAGGTGGTCGCTGGCGCGGGACACCTCTTCGAGGAGCCGGGGGCCCTGGACGAGGTGGCACGGTTGGCACGTGAGTGGTTCCAAGAACATCTCACACCATAGAAAAACAAAGGTGAGCAAATGTAGGGGCGGATTGCCAATCCGCCCCCTATTTCCATCAGCGCTGGCGCAACCCGGGCTGAAGCATTCCTCCCGCGACAAAGAGCAACAGAACCGCCATCCCTGTCAGCTTGACCGTCAAGGGCGCCCCCACGGCATCGGCCAGGGCACCCACGGGCAGCACACCCAGTGGGCGCAGCCCCCAGAGCAGCCGCCGAAAGCCAACCACACGCCCCCTCATCCGCCTGCTCGATATATTCTGCAGCAAGGTATTACGTGTCACCATATAGGCGCTTCCGCCCATCGTGGCCAGCACGAGGGAGATCAAAGCCAGGACAAAAGTCGGCGCCCAACCGAGGGAGAGCAGGCCCACGCCACTCAACGCTCCCGCGCCAATAAGCAACCACCCCTTGTATCGAAAGTCGCCCAACGAGGCAACGATCAAAGAACCCGCCAGTCCTCCGACGGACGAGGCTCCCTGAAGAAAACCCAGGCCTGTGGCACCAACCTCAAAGACGTCCCCGGCAAAGAGAGGGAGCAGTATCGTATAGGGACGATAGAGCAACACCCGCCCCAGTTCCAGGGCCAGAATCCCCGTCAGCAGCGGCCTCTCAAGGATATAATTGGCCCCCTCCACCACATCGGCACGGATCGAGTTTTCCACTCCCCCTTCATCCCCCCCTTCCGTGGATGGCAAGCGAGAGTACATCCAGGCCGTCAGAGCAATGCAGCCAGCGACCAGTAGATAGGCCGGTGCCGGCCCCGCCTCATCTACCAATTTCCCCCCTATCGCCGAGGAGGCGACTTGCGCCACAGACGTAGCCACGGTACTCAGTGCCATGGCATTCAGCAATGCCCCTGAGGCCATCAGGTCTCCCAACAGCGCGCGGCGGGCGGGGATCACAAAGGAAAAGACCACCCCCATGAGAAAATTGGCCAGCACCAGGTGCCACACCCGAATCACGCCACCGAATATGAGAAAGGTGACAACCAGGGGAATCAGAGCGCTCCCCACCTGGCCCAGCGTCAAAAGCCTCCGTCTGTCGATGCGATCGGAGGCAGCCCCGCCAAGGAGGCTCAGAAAAAGCGTCGCCACGCCCCACACCGCATCCACCCATCCCAGCACAAAGGCAGAGCCGGTAAGACTATAGATGAGCCAGCTTCGAGCCACCTCTCGAATGCGAAAGGCGCCTGACGACAGCCCCCTGCCTCCCAAAAACCAACGGTACCAACGTTGGCGCAAGGTGACGAAAGACTTCATCAATAACGGGCTCCCCGGATACGTAATCAAGCGAAGCAAAAGAGATAGTAGATGGTCACCCACCATTTGGCAAATGGGGAATTCTGTCACGGCCCGCATAGAACACACCAAGTGGGCAGAGACCAAGATGCTCTGCCCACTTGTCTTGAAGAGATGCTTTTCTGTGAGGTGCCAAAGGGAAGACTATGGAGGCCAGGAGCACAGGGCCTCGAACGGGATACTCGCCCGGCGTAGCACCGCGCGCACCCGATCCCGCTCCCCCCAGGTGACGCGCAATCCCAAACAGCAATCCGTGGACAGGGAGCGTGGGACGGGGATCACCTCCGCCTGTAATCCCCGTCCCTGCAGGGCCTTCTCACTGGCATAGGCAGCGGAGGTGGTGCGATAGACCACCACCCCGTACCTTTTCGCGTGTTTAGGCACCGCCGCCCCCTTTGTCCCACCTGCTCCCCCGAAGCCCGACAGCGGACAGGTCGAGGGGCTCAAACCCCAGTTCCAGTGCCGGCGAGTCAGGGGCGAGGTCATAGTTGTCCTGCGCCGGGTTCACGAAAAGGGGATCACTCACCACTGAGTGGGCATCATATGCCCGCTCCCGCCACGCATCATAGTCCTCCAGTTCTGACAGCTCTTCGATGCGCATGGCCGCTCCCTCGGTCTGATAGAACACGCTATAGTCCGACGCCTCTGGCAAAGAACGCTCGTCGTGCACGATAAAGAGTGACGCCTGGGGATCATCCCAGCACACGATATTGCGTAGGAAACGCACGTTGACGTGCTCCGTGTCCTCGGCATTGGTGTAATTGATCTGCGTCTTGAGGCCATCCACAAAGATGTTGTTGATCCAGGTGGTGTTCTCGTTCCCGTACCAGATGTGCACCGACTCGCGGGTTCCGTATACCAGGTTGTTCTCCACCCGACTGTCCCGGCTGCGACAGCCCAGGTAGATGCCCCAACCCGGCGTGCCCTCGCCATAGGAATAGACGTCGTGAATCAGGTTGTTGCGGATGAGCATATTCGCATCCCGCACAAAGATCCCCGCCCCATCGTTGATCACCTTCATCACGTGGTGGATCTCATTGTACGAGATAAAGAGCCCCTCCTCCTGGTTTCGTCTCTCCAAGGGCTGATGATCCGTGGCCCAGTGGCGCGCATAGATGCCCGAATGGCTGACGTCATGTATCAGATTGTGGGTAAAGATACCCCCGCCATCGTCGATGTTGATGCCCACCGCGCTGGGATAGACCGCCCCGCAATCATGGATGTGATTGTAAGCCACGACTATGTGCTCAGGTGTGAGATTGCGGGTGATGATGCCCCCGCTTCCGGTGTCATGGATCTCGTTGCCCACGACGCGGTTGCCCGGCCCCGTGATCTCTAGGGCGTAGGTACCCGTATTCTTGATGTGGCAATTCTCGAAACGGCACCGTCGGGCGCCTTCCATACTCAAAGTGGAGGGCTCGACGATATCGCCCACATCGCCGCAGCCGGGATAGCCCTCGGCGGGCAAGGGCCAGTTGGTGTCACAGAAGGTGAGCCTATAGAAACGAAGGTACTCGATCGGGCGCCCTCGCTCCGCCTCAGCTTCAAAGCGCACCAGCTGCTCCAGGACAGGGGCCACGATCTCGGCCCCGTCCAGATCCTCCTCCGGCCAGTAATACAGCTCCCCGCTCTCGTAGTCCAGATACCAGTCACCCGGCTGCGTCAGCCCCTCGCGAACGTTCTCCAGATAGTAACGGTTGGGGCCTCGCCAGCCAAAATAGTGGCTCCGCTCGGGCGGCCCGGTAAAGGTGACCACGCGCTCTTCCTCGTCCAGCTCTTCGATGATCAGCCGGGACTCGTTCCAGGAGTGAAATACCACGGCCTCCACGTCTCCCAGGTTGTGGAAGGGCTGCATATCTCCTTCGTGGTAGCGAAAGGCGTCCTCGCTCACCGTCTCCTCGATACGGTAGTAGCCTTCGTCCGGCAGGCGCGCGCGGCGCTTTGCCTCACCGTTCACCACCAAGCGGCGAAAGATCCAGTCTCTATCCTCAGCTTCGGGAACCTCGCATACCATGATCTCATCCTGATAGGGGCGCCAATCCGCCTCGATGCGCCGGCCACCGCTTAGGACCGGCGTCTCGCCGGGGTAGGCGGCGTACGTGATGGGACAGGCAAAGGTCCCGCTGTCCTGGGGCTCAAAGACCAAAGGCTCGTCCAGAAAATAGGTCCCCTCCCGCAGCATGACGATGATGGGATGGGCCACCCGTTCCGCCTCGGGCATGGCGCGGATGGCGTCACGGGCGCGGGCCACCGTGGCGAACGGTCCATCCGTCTCCTCTTCGTTGGGCTCTGCCAGCTCACCCGACCACCCGTCATCGCCGTACGGCGCCACAAAGAATGTCGCCTTGACCTGTTCAGCCATATGACAGCCTCCTCACAAGAATGCGCTCAATCAACTTGCTTTCACCCCCCTGCGCAGGGGCATGCAGCACGCGCAGTATGGGCTATCATGGCCAGCACGTCAACTGCATGATAGGCAACCAGTCCCGCCTCAAAACGGGCGGGACTGGTTGCAGATAATGCCAATGTCATCCCTAGGACTGTATCTTTTACAACGGCGCGGAGGACGAAGCAGAGAAACACACTATTATGTAACCTCTATGATTCCTTCTGCGCTGCCAAGAGAGCTTCAGAGGCTCTGGGAACGCCTGCCCCTGACGCCTCCTGCAAAGCGTCCACCTCGGTCTCGAGATCGCGAATGCGCTCCTCCAGGGCGTGAGTTATCTCGGCCATGGGGTCGGGCAGCCGTCCGTGATCGAGTTTCATCTCCTCCACGTGCGGCCCACGAACCACATGGCCTGGCACGCCTACCACCGTGGAATCGGAAGGGATGGACTCGATCACCACAGCCCCAGAGCCCACCTTGACGTTGTCCCCGATGGTGATGGGCCCCAGGATCACCGCGTTGGAGCCGATGATGACGCCGTCGCCGATGGTGGGATGTCGCTTCTCCTTGCTCATGGAAGTACCGCCCAGCACGGCCCCCTTGTACATCAGCACGTCATCGCCGATCTCGGATGTCTCTCCTATAACGACTCCCACACCGTGATCGATAAAGAACCGCCGACCGATCTCTGCTCCCGGATGGATCTCGATGGCCGTGAAAAAGCGGTTCAGGTGGGAGATAAAGCGGGCCAGCCAGCTGAGGCCCCACTGCCAAAGGGCGTGGGCGACGCGGTGCAACCATATGGCATGAACGCCTGGATAGCAGGTGACGACCTCCCACCAGGTCCGTGCCGCCGGATCCTTGGTAAATACCGTTTGCACGTCTTCCTTTATTCTAGCCCACATACATCATCTCTCCCCTTATCAATCCTCCAGATCCAGCATCCTCTGCACAGCCTCCTGCGCCCTGACCCGTACATCCTCCGGCACGCGCACCTCATAGACCATATCCTCCAGCGACCAAAGGATCTTTTCTACGGTGTTCAACTTCATATTGGGACAATCGGCAAGTTCGGAGGCAGGATAGAAGGTCTTATGCGGATTATCTTTACGCAGGGAGTGAAGAAGCCCTATCTCGGTGCCCACGATCAACTCCCGGACCTCCGTCTCCTGGGCGTAGCGGCGCATGCCCCCCGTGCTAAGCACCTGATCGGCCAGGGCCACCACATCTTCCGTACATTCCGGATGTGCCATCATCTCGGCCTGAGGATGCTTCTCCTTCACGGCCATGACGTCTGCAGCCCGGATGCGATGGTGTGTGGGACAGTAACCATCCCACAGGATCATATCCCGACCCGACTGCTCGGACACATAACGCCCCAGACTGCGATCCGGCACAAAGATGATGGGAACGTCCTCGGGCAAGGACTCGACCACCTTGACGGCGTTCGAAGAGGTACAGCAGATGTCGCTCTCGGCCTTGATGGCCGCCGTGCTATTCATGTAGCAGACCACCCTGGCCCCAGGGTGCTCGTCTTTCAAATTCCGCAACTGGCGCACGGTGATCATGTTGGCCATAGGACACCCTGCATTGTCATCGGGGATAAGGACGGTCTTGTCAGGACAGATGATGGCTGCGGTTTCCGCCATGAATCGCACGCCACAGAATACGATCACTTTAGCCGTGGTCTTGGAGGCCTCGATGGACAGACCCAGGGAGTCACCCGTATAGTCGGCAAGGTCCTGTATCTCTCCGATCTGATAGTTGTGCGCCAGGATGACGGCATCGCGCTTTTCCTTCCACTCCATTATCTCGTCGATCAATGCCTTATCAACCATAATCGCGTCCCATCCTCCATCAATATCGATTGTGTATCCCTAACCTGAGCAACAAACGAGACCCTCGCTCCTCACACGCCCACGTATCGCGTGTACAGGCTCCGGGCCTCCGTCTCGTCCGTCGTCCCCCGGATGATGGCCCGGCCCGTGGGAAAGATGACCAACTCCCGGTCATCTGTCTCAAAACTGAGCAGAAAGCCATTATAAGATACGGAACCTATGCGGGCCAGACGTCGCTCTAGCTCCTTCAGCGAGATCTCTTGCTCCGTGGGAGGCACGATCTGTACGGCATCGCGCCCGCACAGGGCGGTCGTCCACGAGGTGCGGGCCCCCGACAGATAGGCATACTCCCCCCGTCCGCAGGCGGGGCAGTCCTCCCGCCGCTCGACGGTGATATCGTAAAAGTCCCTCTCCCATACGTCGATGCACAGGAGAGCCGAGGGCGGGCGTCGCCCGACGAGGAGTTTCAGCGCCTCGGCACATTCCACCGAGGCCACCACCCCTGTAAGGGCGCCCAGCACTCCCTCCGTATCGCAACTGGGCATGGTCCCCGGCGCGGGCGCCTCCTCCATCAGGCAACGCAGGCAAGGTGTCTCGCCTGGAACGACGGTCATCACGTTCCCAGTGGCGCCGAGGGCCGCGCCATATATCCAGGGCACGTCGTGCTTCACGCAGGCGTCGTTGATCAGGAAGCGGGTCTCCAGGTTGTCAGTGCCATCCAGGACGAGGGTGGAGCCCGCGACGATCTCCTCCACGTTCTCGCCGCTCACGTCGGCGATGAGGGGGTCTACCTCTACCTCCGAGTTGATGGCGCGGAGCTTTTTCGCGGCGGCGGGCGCCTTGGGCATGCGCCTGCCGGCATCCTCCTCATCGAAGAGAATCTGCCGCTGCAGATTGCTCAACTCCACAAAATCGCGATCCACGATCCTGAGATGTCCGACGCCCGCCCGGCAGAGGTTGCTGGCGATGACCGTCCCTAACGCACCGAGGCCGATGACGGTCACGCGGCTCTCAGCGATCCTGTCCTGTCCCCCCTGTCCGATGCCGTGGAAGAGAATCTGTTTGGCGTAGCGTCCGCTTTGCCACGTGTGCCGATTCGTGTCACTCATTCCCCCACCTCCTCGCGTTCGATCTGAAAGATGGCCAATCCCGCCCGCCA
>CAZMOW010000099.1:0-8918 GCA_964567975.1 uncultured Anaerolineales bacterium
TTCTCGCGAAAGTGCGACGCAACTGAACGTCTAATGCTTTTTTCAGGGAAGCCAATATTTCACTGCCAAAGGAGGTATCCTCTCAATGTATGCAGTCGGTAGCAAGGTCGTACATCCTTTCCACGGCGCGGGACAGATAGCAGCCATTCAAGAGAAAAGCATCGGCGAGCAGGAGAACTCTTATTATATCATCGACGCACTGAGCGAGTCATCAATGCAACTGCTGGTACCCGTCGACAAGGCGGAAAGCCTGGGACTGCGCCGGGTGGGCAAGCCTTTTATGCTACGGAAAAAGCTTGCCAGTCTGCTGCAAGACGCCCCCGACGACGACGATGTAGAACGAAACTTTCGGGCGCGAAAGGCCACGCTCACGGAAAAGCTCAGTTCTGGGCAGTTTGAAGAAGTGGCCTCTGCGGTGCGTATCCTCTTTTACATGAGCACCTGGCGTAAGCTTTGCATGACAGACCGCAGATTCATAGCACGCGGCAAAGAGATGTTGGCGGGAGAACTAGCTCTGGCCTGTGACCTGGACAAATCCGAGGCTATGGCAGAGATCGAGGAGCATCTGCAAGAGATGGTGCCAGAGGAAGAGGAAGAGGATTAAAAACCACCCTCTCGTGCAGCATGGAAAAGCAGCGGGCCGTCCAGCGGCGCGGGACATATGCCCGCGCCGCCTGCCGTGCCCCAGATGTCGACACCCCCAGTTATGAACCCCCGACGTTGCGGAGTCCCTTCTCTGTCAGCGTCCAGATCCGGCCTCCCTGGGTGATACCGCACCGCCCCTGATAGGGACAGGTCTCACATCGCTCACCACACACAGCTTCTATACGCCGGACATAGCCCCCCCGCTCCAGATCGTCCAGCATCTGCTCCACGAGACCAGGAGGCACCCCCAGCTCCGAAGCCATGTCGTTCAAAGTATGATCCTGCCCGTTCGCCAGCCTTTTCAACAACTTTTCCAGCGTCATCTTGACCTCATAGAAGCAGTGTCGCCAACTGATAGGTGCCCGCGCCGGCGACGACGGTCAGCAACGTCAACAGGGCAACGTTGAGCAAAACCCACTTCCAGGAGCCGGTCTCCTGCCTGATGGCGGCCAGCGTTCCCACGCAGGGGACAAAGAGCATCTCCGCCACCAACAGCGCCAGCGCAGAAGGCGCACTGAGACTGGCCGACAACACCTGGGCCAGGGCCCCCGAATTTTCGCCCACGCCGTATAGCACGCCCAACGTGGCCACCACGTTCTCCTTGGCCACAAAGCTCGTGAGTATGGCCACCAGGGGACGCCAACCCAGCCCCATGAGAGCACCGACAGGGCTCAGGAAACGCCCGATGGCGGCCAGATAGCTGGCTTCGATATCTCCACGGGGGAACGCCGCCAGGGCCCATACGATGACGGAAACCACCAGGATCACGGTCCCCGCCTTGCGCAAAAAGGCCATTATCCGCCGCCAGACCAAGAGGGCGATGCTCTTGGGATAAGGTATGTGATAAAGGGGCATCTCCATGATAAAGGCCGCCTCTTCGCCCCCTAACACGAGGCGATTCACAAGGATCCC
Source organism: uncultured Anaerolineales bacterium (assembly GCA_964567975.1). Taxonomy (GTDB): domain Bacteria; phylum Chloroflexota; class Anaerolineae; order UBA1429; family UBA1429; genus JAWLEV01. The sequence goes on from CAZMOW010000099.1 coordinate 1,558, forward strand.
GGCCACGGCGAGCACCACGAGGGGAAGCCCCGTCAGCGCCCAGGTGACCAGCGTCGCATTGTGAGGAAAGAATATGGGCACCAGGATCGCCAATACCCCCAAACGCGCAGCGCAGGGCACCAATGGCGCCATCATGATGGTGAGAAGGCGACTGCGGCGCGACTCGATGATTCGCGCGCCCATGATGGCGGGCACATTGCAGCCAAACCCCAAAAAGAGGGGCATAAAGCTCTTGCCGTGGAGGCCGATGGCATGCATGAAGCGATCCATGATATAGGCCGCGCGGGACATATAGCCTATATCCTCCAACAGGCCCATGCTGGTGAAAAAGACGGCAAGGATGGGAACAAAGGTGATCACGGTCCCCACACCGCCCAGGATGCCGTCCACAAGGAGGCCCGAGAGCCATGCCGGGCCACCTGCCAGACGGGCCGCCAGCCAGGTGGAAAAGGCCCCGACGACGTGGGTGGCCATCCACTCCTGAAGGGGACCTCCCAACGAATAGGTAAACTCGAATATCAGGGCCAGGACCAGGGCGAGGAGTATCAACCCCCAGAAGGGATGGGTGGCCACGCGGTCGATGCGCTGGGTGAGGGTGACGCGCCCGGTGCGCGGACGGCTGACCGCCGTCCGTGTCACCTGCTCTATCCATTCATAGCGCCCACTGGCCACAGCGATGATGGCATCCTCATGCTGCTGCAGAATGTCGTTCACCATCGTCCATGGTTCGGGAGGCAGGCTGTCCCGCATCATGGCGGCAACCTCCTCATCTCCCTCAAAAAGTTTGAGGGCCACCCAATCGCGTGGATAGGGGGCGGGCACATAATCCTCGATGAGGCCATACAGCTCATCCAGCACCTGCTGATGATCCCGCCGAATGCGGGGACGATTGGGCTCAACGTCAAGGCCTTTCTCGACGATGGCCACTGCCTCGTCCACAAGACCATGGACGCCCACGGCTCGCGAGGCCACCATGGGAACGACGGGCACACCCAGGTTCGCAGACAGGATCTCGGGGTCCACCTCAAATCCCTCCTGCTCGGCGACGTCGATCATGTTGAGACCGATGATGAGGGGCGCTCCAAGGGCCAAGAGCTCGGCCACCAGATACAGATTCCTCTCCAATGCCGCCGCGTTGACGATGACGATGACCACATCCGGCTCTTGATGAATGATATAATCGCGCGTGACCCGCTCCTCGGGCGAGGCCGCCGTCAGGCAATAGGTGCCGGGAAGGTCGACCACGTGAAAGGCCACGTCATGGTGCTCCAGACGGCCCACCCGCTGCTCCACCGTCTTGCCCGGCCAGTTGCCCACATGCTGGTGCAGGCCGGTAAGAATGTTGAACACCGTACTCTTGCCCACATTCGGCTGCCCCGCAAGGGCCAGTGTGGCCGCCTTTCCCGCCACCCCCGCTCTCGTCGCCGTAACCTGTTCGCTACTCATCGTCTCCCCGTTGGCGTACATGGACCCTGTTGGCCTGTCCCCTACCCAGAGCGATCTGTGTATCGAGGACGTCCACGATGATGGGCCCACGCCCACTGTTGCGCGCCACGCGCAGGGTCGCCCCCGGCGTGAATCCCAGCGCCGCCATACGCCCCACAAACCCTTTGCCGCCTCTCAAACGTAGCACCACACCACTCTCCCCCGCCTCGAGATGGGGCAGGGGAACGCTATCATTCGTCTCCACAAACCAGAACTCCTCTAGATACCCGGCTCTGATCACATATCATAAAAGCCCTTTGGATAGGAACTCGCGCCTCCCCTCTGCCAGGGCGATTTTAAGGCTTGCTATAATATATATCGCATCTTTGTTTAGGTACAGCTAATTGTAACAAGCCCTCGCCGATCTGTCAAATCCTTCGCCGCTCACCAATTCCGAAGCGCGCCCATCCCCCACGACTGTAAAACTTATCCAGGCCAGGGCAAACATGAACCAGTACGCCAGCTCTGTGACAAAGTACGAACTGTCCACGCTTCCATGGGCCACAAAGGCCGCCATCCCCGCAGCCAGGCCCATGGTCGCCGCGTACAAACCATCTCGACAGGCGGCAAGATGCATACGGCGCACCCTGTTGCAAAAGCCGATCAAAAAGGCCCCCAGCAAGACGACACCCCCCATACCCAAGCGCAGCCAGAAATCGAGGAGTAGGTTGTGGGGATGGGAAAGCCAGCGCTCCACCTCGGCACCAGGAAGGATGTAATCCCCATAATAGTATAAAAAGTTGTCCAGGCCCACGCCGAGCCAGGGATGGTCCCCTACCATATCCCACGCCGCCTGCCACAGCCGCAGGCGCAGGAACAGGGTGCCCTCTGTGGGATCCAGCAGCGACGCGAATCGCTCCGTGCGAAACAGGGGGATCATGAGCAGGCCTCCCGCCAGCAACAGCCCCACAGCAACCCAGCGCAACCGCCTGCCGCCCAACAGGAGCAGGGCCAGGATGACGGCGGGCAGGCCCAGGAGCCAGCTTGCCCGCGAGAAGGTCAACAACGTTATGGCGAGGACGGGGACCGCGCCCAGCCCATAAAGCCAGCGGCGTGGGCGGGAGCGTCCCCATAGCGCCATGGCCAATCCCAGGGAAAGCACGCGCTCCATGATCAACGCCAGGTTATTGGGCGACCCGTAAAAGGCCCGTGCGCGGCGCACCCCGCCGGAGGCCACCACGCCCACCGCCTGGGGATAGCGCACAAGACCATAGAGCGCCACGCCCAAAGCAGAGATCCAAAAGGCATCCAAAAGCCTCAAGCGCCGTTCGCCATCCGCCGGCCAAGAGCGCACCAGGACATAGAAGAGGGCGGGCCCGATGACCACGACGCGCAGCTCCCGAAGGGCGACGCGACGGTACTCGGCCACCAGGGAGGTGCCCACGGCGAGGAACACAAAGGCACACACCGCGACATCCAGAAAGGAGGGAGGCCACAAGGCCTTTGTTCCCTCTCGAGAAGGAGAAAGCAAACGGTTCCAGAGGCGCGCCCCAAAGGCCACCAGCACGGCCACCTCGACCACGGAAAAGGACCCGGGCCCCAGACGGACGTGAAGGGGGGCCAGAGGAATGCAGGCCGCGGCGACCAACAGGGCCTGTTGTGGCCCAAAGAGGGCACCCAGACCATAGAGCCCCAGGCCCACCAGCCGCATCGGCCCCACGGGGGACAAGATCATCAGTGAGGCCCCAAGGAACAGGGGAGCCCAACGCAGCGCCCCCGGAACCTCCTCCCAGCGCCGCCGCACTTTCTCCCACATGCTCCCCCACGCCAAGCCGCGGGCCGCCGTAAAGGCCACGAATCCCAGATAGACGAGGGCCACAAGCCCGCCACCTATGCTGCGCCACAGCCTCCAGTCATACCGTCGACAGCCGACGCGAACCCCCCGTATCGCATCGATCTCCTGCTCCGTGCCCCGCAGCAGGGCCTCATGCCTTCCCTCGACAAGCCCTTGCGCGACGCGTACGCTATCCACCCTCATTCCGTCGGCGGCGAGATCGATCTCCCTATTGGAGCGCCCGCCATCCACGGAGACGAGCACGCCACCGTCGACGACCCCCTTTTGCACATCCAGCAAAAGATCCGTGCCCCAAAAGGAAAAGGCCACCGCCTCCCCGTCCCGCGCGGCGTATAGATAGGGGGAGACATCCCTGGTAAAGCCCGGATACAGCACGCGCTCATCCCCCAACTTTTCCTGGATCTCGCTCAGCAGAGGGGTGGGCACGCCCCGGGCGTCGAAAAGGGCATAGCCCCAGACGGGATCCTCGGACGCAGCGTCGGGCTGCAGGTGCAGCGTACACATGAGACCCATCCACGGCCACTCGCGCCGGACACGCTGAATGGCACCCTGCGTTCGCCTGGCCTGCACAAAGGGCGCGTCGCTGCCCTGGGGGGAGGGCTCTCCCTCCCAATCCGGCGGCAGGGCACACCATCCCGAATCCATGGCCCATATCGATGTCCCCCCATCGCCTCGCCGTAGCATCTCGCGACGCAGGAGCACGACGCGCGAGAAATTGAGCACCTCCTCCCGCGCTCGACGGTCCAGGGGGCCGCTCCAAAAGCCATAGGCCTTGACGCCCAGAACGTCAAAGTAGGGGCCGGCCCCATGGCGGTACATCTCGGCAAGGAAGCGAACGTCGCTCATATTGCGGCCCCTGGGCTCTGTATTGGGCGCCAGGCCCCCGGCGATGATCCGCGCCTCCCCATCCACGCTGCGTATGGCCTCGCTCGCCACGCGCAACAGTTCCACATACTCGCCCGGATCGATGGGCCCATTCCCCCAGTGGGGAGAGAGGTTGGGCTGATCCCATATCTGGTAGGCCGTGACATGGTCGCCGTAGCGGGCGGCAAATTCGCGCACAAAGCGCCCATACTCCTCGGGATCTCGAGGAGGAGCCCAGACATTATCCCCCTCACCAGGGGATCGGGCCCAGGCTGGCGAGGTATCCAGCACGGCGATGACGTCCAGGCCCCAGGCATCCACCACGGGCAGGGTGCGATCCCAATAGGCCCACTGATACTGGCCAGGCGAGGGTTCCAGCGTCGACCAGGCGAAACGCTGGCGCACGGTGCCAAAGCCCAGCGCCTCCACCTGCTCCAGGGCCCAGTCCAGGGCGGCGTCGTTCTCATACTGCTCCAGCGCAACGTTGACCCCCAGACGGGGGGTCTCCAAGGGGCGAAGATCGGGGGAGAGGCCGCTCTCCACGCCGTGCCGCTGCACAAGGTGGCGCCGCACATCGAGCCCCACGAATACCAACACCGCGATGGCCAACGCCAGACAGATAAACAACAGGCCGATTGCACGGGCCCAGGCAAGAGGCCCCTTTCGTGAAGCGTTCACCCGAGCCCCCCGTCAGCCACGACGCCCCCTTTCGGCGGCCGTGACACGGACGCCCCGATCACCGCTTTCCCCTGCGTCCCTGGGCATAGATGGGGCCATATACCTCGCTGTCAAGGGGCACACAGCCCGTCCGTCCACCGTCGCGCATGATCTGGGTGCAGCGACTGCAGGTGATACACACACGGCGGGGATCGAGGGCCCCTTTCGTGAGAAGGTCGCGGGCAAAGTCGGGATAGGCAAAGGCCTCGCGCCCGAGGCCGACGATATCGGCCCATCCCCTGCGTATGACCGCCGCGGCCACGTGCCCCAGGTACTGCCGCAACCAGGAATATCCGGAACCCACCACCACCATATCGGGATGGGCCTTTTTTATGTCGCGGGCCAGATGGACCAGGCGCGCCACGCCGCAAAGGGGATGCTCCTGCGGCGCATAGCCGCCGGGGACATTGCGATCAAAGGGGCGGTTGATATGGGGCGTATAGTAGGGATTGCCCGCCGTGACGTTGATGGCCGCCACGCCGGCCTCCTTCAGACGCCCCACGAGACGCAAGGGCTCGGTGAGATCGGGCACGCCGGGGTCGTCCTCGCTGACCCCCCATCCCCAGGGATAGGGATGCCCATCGTAGACGTTGAGCCGCACCAGCACGGCCAGATCGGGCACCTGGTCGCGCACGCGGCCCACGAGCTGCAGCAAAAAGCGCGTCCGGTCCTCAAAGGAACCCCCATAGCGCCCCTCGCGGGTGTGGGAGGCCAGCAGCTCGGAGATCAGGTAGCGATGGCAGCTCTTGAAATCGACGCCGTCAAAGCCACAGTCCCGCACCAGGTGCGCCAGGCGCACGTAGCGATCCTGCAGCCGATCCAGTTCCCCATCGCTTATGAGGGGATAATCGTCGGGCAGGCCCTGGACCTCGTCCAGTATGCCGTCGTGCTGGGGGATGATGGGCGCGGGGTCCCCTTGGGGGCGGCTGTAGCGCCCCGAATGGGTGAGCTGGAGCACGGTGAAAGGATCATAGTCCGGGCCGTTGACCTCCCGACCGGCAGCCAGGGCATCGCGGCGCAGGGCGGCGAAATGGGAGACGTTCTCCTCCGTGAGCATCAACTGGCGGGGATTGGCCCGTGCCGCCTGCTCGATGGCCGTGGCCTCGAACCAGAGCAATCCCGCGCCCCCACGGGCAAAGCGCCGATAGCGCCTCTCCGTGAGGGGGCCCGGCCGGCCTTCCGCGTCGCCGTCACAGCCCTCCATGGGCTGGACGGCCAGGGCGTTGGGCGCCCGTCGCGAGGCCATCTGCACAGACCGCGCCAGGGGCTCCAAATCCCTATCCACAGGCAGATCGAGATTCAGCTCCTCGATCTCCCGTTCCAGCGCCTCCAGGGTATGGAAATGGAATCTCTCGTGGGACACGTCTCTCCCCCATCGCTATCTGACACATGGACAAGACGATAGCACGGCGTGGACGGCGTGTCAAAGAGGGAGTGACGGAAAAGGTGCACGCAAATGCTGTAGACGACTAACTGCTCCCGCTCCGCGCAGGCGGTTGAGCCGATAGGCCTCGAAAGCTGGCTTCAGACGGCGAAAGCGGGCCACCTGCGGTGGTCTGGGGAATAGACTATGCCTATTCCCTTGCAGAATGGCAATGCCATTCTGCACTATTGGTCAAAGCTCCTTCGAGGCTATTCTTTAGCCCCGCGCTGGCCGGCCAAAGATGCTCGGCCTGAAGCCCAGCGCAAAGGCGCTTCGCCCCGGGCGTCGACCTGCGTCGACGCGTCTGAGGGACACCCACGGATGTGCTTACGTTACTTGTGCTCTGTCAGACTCCTCTTTGTGACAGGCCCGATGATTCCATCAGACTTTGTGCAGCCGTAGGGATGGCTCGTTGGTGGCAAAAGCAGGGGACAAAAACGAGGTTAATAGTGGCTAGTAATAGGCAAAGACGAACCCCGCCCGTTCGGGAAAGGCGACGCTTCCGTCCCTCCTGACTTCCATGTGTCCCGGCCGACTATCACAGGTCACGATGGTCAGCATGTGTCCGCGCTCGATCAGATGGGCCTCCCTGCTATCTGGATTATCGTCGACGAACTCGGGACCGATCTCGCGCCGCAAGTGCGCGGGCAACTCGTGGAACAGCTCGAAAGCATCCTCTGGAATGGCCAGCCGCGCACCGATAAAGACCAGGGTCAGCTCTTCGCCGGTGGTCTTGTTCTTCCAGAGTAACTCGTCCCCCTTTTTCAGGCTCCCGCCGCTATAGGCGCGCACCACTATCTCACCCGGATTTGGCTTTCCCGCCCACGTCGAGGAATGGACAAAGAGGTTGACGTTCCCCCGCATCACTCGATCGATATAGATGGAACTGTAGGCGGCGCCATAGTGCTCACGGAACTCCTCGCTCGTGGCCAGACGGGTCTCAAAGGCGAAACCCTTGCCCTGGAAAAGCAGTAGATCACCCAATCCAAGATAGATGCTGCCCGGCTCGGCAAAAGCCTCTCCGGTCGGCTCCTCGCCCGGCTCTGAAACCGTCACGGGCGAGGGAGAGGGGGACGC
>CAZMOW010000100.1:0-8876 GCA_964567975.1 uncultured Anaerolineales bacterium
GCCTGCATATCATCGTTTACGTGTTCCAGCACTTCGTGGGAGAATACGATGTCGAAAAAAGCCGTGGCAAAGGGGAGCTGTTCCGCTGACGCGCATTCCACGTGCGCCAACGCTTTACCCGCCTGGCGAACCTTTTCTTGGTCCACATCCACGCCATACACGTGCTCTGTAAAATCGCGAAAGCGAAGCATATAGAGCCCAAGACCGCAACCGGCATCCAGAATCCGCGCTCCATCCAGGTCGACGTACTGGCGAACGAGCTCTAAGCGGCGTTCCTGACCCCGACGCCATAGGTAACTGGGGTGTCCCCACGCGATGGCTTTTTCGTCACATCCCATATCATCCTTTCCGAGAATATGATACTACCACGAAACAGAGCGTGCAAAACCCGCATCACGCCGGTCTGCTATCGGCTGATTTTCACCATACACTTCCTCCATTATAATACCCTATCGTATCTCACTATAATGCAGTGAGATACGGTGTTATGGATGGCAACTCGTTGACTTGTTGGAGATCACACATGGAATCTACCAATCCCACCCTACGCGTGCTCGTCGTCGCTCCACGCCCCCTCTCTCTATCAAAGGTGCCCGGCCGCGCCGATGTGGAGGCCTTGTACGAGGGTGTGGAGGCGCAGGGCAGCCAGATGGAGACGGAATGGCTATGGCCGATCACCCATGGTGCCCTTGTCGAGTGCCTTGATGCCAAGGCCCCCACCATAGATATCGTCTATCTGAATGTGGTCGCCTCGGAGGGGGAGGGGAAAGTGGCCCTCCATTTTGAGGGCGAGGGGGGCGGTGCGGATTCCATAAGCCTGGAGGCACTGGGGGGCTCCTGCAGCGACGCGAAACTTTCCCTGTTGATGCTACAGCCCATAATGGAGACCGAGGCGGTGGAGAGGCTCGTGCGCCAGGAGGCCAGCACTGTTTCCTCCTCCTTTGGCTTGAACATAGTCCTTCTCTCCAAGAGAATGTCGGCCCAGAGGCTGACGACGATGGCCAAGGACTTTTTTGCCGCCCTCCTGGCAAAGGAGCCACTGGAGCGTGCCGTGGCGGAGGCGCAACCCGTGGACGAGGAGGGCAAAGCCATCGAACTCTTTGCCGCGCAGGGGGATGTGGTCATTGCGCCCGCCGCGGGCGAGGCCTCCAGCGGGGTGAGCAAGATCATTCGTTTTCCCGAAGGCGGTTTGCAGCCGGCGTGGGAATCCCTGCCTTCCCCGTCGGAGGTGGGGGGGCTGCCTCCTGAGCCCGATCATCCTTTTGTGGGGCGGAGCAGAGAAGTCGTGGAACTCGAGAGGGGGCTGCGTGGAAAAGCCGATAGGGGGCCGCTTTGGATATACGGATATGAGGGTCTGGGCAAGACCACCCTCGCAGCCCACCTGGCCCGGTGGCTGCTACGGACGGGGGGCTTTGAGCGTGTCGTATATACCAACTTTCAGGGAGGGGGCCTGTCCGAATGGCCGCTGCACAATCTGGGCAAGTGCCTCGTGGACGACGAGTTTTCCCCGAAAAGGGACGGAGCGCTGGAATCGGTAGAAGACGCTCTGGCGGAGACGTCCACCCTCGTCCTCTGGGATAACGTGGAGGCTGTCCTTCCCGCTGGCGCGTTCCCTCTGGGTCCCGAGGAAAGGGCCAATCTGTTCCAGTTGGCGAGGCGATTGGCAGAACACGAGGGATGTGCTTTGTGCATCCTGTCCGATACCCCCGACGTGCCCGATGCGGCCCGCGCCCTGGAGCCGTTGTCCGTCACCCTATCCCTGAAGCCGTTGGGTGACGAGGACGCCCTTTTCCTGCTGGACGCGGTGATGGGAGCAGGGGGCGAGGGCGTCGATCCTGCTGCATTGGCTGAATTGGTCCATGTGGTGGCCGGGCATCCCCTGGCCCTGTGTGTGTTGGGTTCGTTGCTACGGGGTGGCGATATAGAGCAGATGATGGCGGAATTGGAAGAGATAATGCCCGGCATTCACGAGGGGCAGGCGCATCTGCGCAATGGAGCTGTCATCCTGGCACTGGAGTATCTCATGCGCTCCTTCGATCAAGATACGCGCTACGAACTCTACTCGTTGGGTCTCTTTGCAGGGGGATTCATCGAATTTCTGGCGCTGCGGATATTGGATCTTGAACAGGAGACCTGGGAGCGATGCAAGGAACGGCTTGTCTCCAGCCAGTTGCTGCGTGCCTGTCGCCTGGAGGGGATCAACGTCCCCTTTGTTCGCCTGCATCCCGCGCTGACCCACCATCTCGCGCGGCGATTGGGCAGCCAGCAGAGGAAGAGGTTGCAGGAGAGGTACTATGGCAGCTATTTGGGCCTCCTGAAATGGCTGAGCGAGACAGAGGCCGAATACCCGGACGCCGCCAGGGGGTTGGCCCGCCACGAGTTGCCCAACTTTCGCCAGAGCTTCCAACGAATACTGGAATCTGGAAACCTCAATACCGCTGTCGCCTATATGCGCTATTTTCAGCATTTCCTGAACGTCCTTGATCTGCCCGACGAGAGGGATGCCATCGCCGAGGAATTCCAGGAGACGGTTTCCCAAAGGATCCCCGCCGAGGGACCTCTGGACCGTCCGGCCTTTCAGTTCCTGCTGGCGCAGAGCGAGCGGCTCCTGCAGGCCGGTCGTATCTCCCAGGCCGGCAGCCTGCTCCAGCAACTGGTTCAGCGCATCAGTGAGGAGGACGGCCTCTCGTATGGTGGAGAGGAGGCGGCCCTGGATCGGGCCGTGGCCCTGCACAGGTTCGGGCAACTGCTGCAGAACGCGCGGCAATTTGAAGGGGCTCATGACACTTATCAAAAGGCCCTCGAGGCCCTGGAGGGGATAGAGGGCAACGAGACGGCACAGTCCGAACGGCTTGCCCTCTACCAGGCGTCGGCGCAGGTGTTAGTGCAGGCTGGCCAGCACCAAGAGGCGGAAGATGCCTGCCAAAGCGGTTTGGAGATCGCTCAGGGACTCGACAATCGCGGGGCTATGGGAGCCCTGAACATGCAACTGGCAAACACCGCCCTGGCGCAGGAAAAGCCGGAGGAAGCGCGGGCGAACCTGGAGACAGCGCTTATCCATTTCAAGGCGGTGGATGACAAGCTCAATATGGCCCGGGCCTGGAACCACTTGGGGGCTGTCGCCAGGCAGGAGTCGGACCTGGACGAAGCGTGGCGCTGCTATGAACAGGCCCTGGAGCTGACGCGAGGGGCCGAAAACGCAACCTATGAGGCGCAGACGCTGATCCGCCTGGCGGAACTGGCCCGGGAACAGGGCGAATCCCAGAGAGCCGAGGCGCGCTATCAGGAAGCTATCGAGATCTATGAGGAGCACGACCAGAAAATGCCCCTGGTTGCCATCCAAATGGAGCTGGCAGAGCTTTTGCTGCGCCGGGAGAAGCTGGATGCGGCGCGCAACTGGGCAGAAGCGGCGCGCAGCGTGGCCGAGGATCTGGATTCGCGTTTCAACCCGTGGGAGATATACGTGTTGTTACAGCATATCGCTGAGGCGCGGGAGGATCGGGAGGCCGAAGCCCAGTGGCGCAGGCGGGCGCGGGAAGCGTTCGTCCGCTCGCCCCAGGCCGAATCCGTGCGCAGGGGGTGGAGGGGGTTGATTCAGGCTGTGGCCAAGAGCGCGAGGGGCGAAGCCCTCGATGCCCAGGCGGTGGAGACCATCGAGGAACTGGAGACCAACGAGGAATGGCAGCCGCTTGCTGGGGCCATCTGGCACATACTGAGCGGAGAACGGAACGAGGCGCTGCTTTACGAGGGATTGGATCACGTCGGTGGGACGATTGTACAGAGCATCCTCCACGCCATAGAAAATCCACCAGGTGCAGAGGAAGAATAGTGATTTTTATTTGCTCTTCTTTTCCTTCTGAGGTATACTGTAATGTGTGTGCGCCCCCTTAGCTCAGATGGATAGAGCACCGGCCTCCGGAGCCGGGCGCAGGCGTTCAAGTCGCCTAGGGGGTACCTTTTATCTGTTGGAGCGTCCTGAACAGCAGTGGACGCTCACAAACTAAAGATGACCAAGGGCGTTGACGGAGATCAGTAGCCGTTTTTTTCCATTCCAAAGAGAGCCGCCGATGCTGAGAAGGCGGTGAATGGGGGCGGCGAATCCCCTCCCGAGCTGTTCGCGAAAAGGCTTTTTCAAAAGCCACTAAGCGATACCGTGCCCTGCGTTAAGGGAGAAGACCTTTTGAGGGGTCTGAGGTCCGATGTTGCGGAACATCGGACAAAGATAGGTGGTACCACGGGAGCAGGCGCTTCTCGTCCTAGACGGGAAGCGCTTTTGTGTATGTAAGACCGCGACGTGATACGAAAGGGAATGAGATGATAGATTTGACCTATATTCGCGAGAACCCCGGCAAGGTAAAGGCAGCTATGGAAGTGCTGCATATGGCGGCCCCCATCGACGAGATAGTGGAACTGGACGAACGTCGCCGGGACCTGCTTCAGGAGGTGGAGGCGCTGCGGGCGAAACGCAACCGCGTCTCCAAAGAGATACCCAATATGCAGCCCCAGGAGCGAGAGGAGGCCATCTCCGAGATGCGCGAGGTGGCGGCCAGGATAGACGTGCTGGACGATGAGCTGGCGCCGGTCGAGGAGCAGTTGGAGAGGGCCCTGCTTCAGGTTCCCAACCTACCCGATCTGAGCGTGCCAGTGGGGGCCGACGAGAGCGACAATGTGGTCGTCGACACCGAGGGGGAGCTACCCTCTTTCTCTTTTGAGGCCCTGCCCCACTGGGACCTGGGGGAGAGGCTGGGCATCATCGACTTTGAGCGCGGGGTCAAGATATCCGGCAGTCGTTTTTACATCCTAAAAGGGTTGGGGGCCAAGTTGCAGCGTGCCGCCATCCGCTGGATGTTGGACGTACATACGAAACAGCATGGCTACACGGAAGTCTATCCGCCCTTTGTAGTGCTCCCCAAGTGCCTGTATGGGACGGGACAATTGCCCAAGTTCGCCGAGAATCTCTATTATGATAGCGAGGACGACCTGTGGCTTATCCCCACGGCCGAGGTTCCAGTGACTAACATGTATCGCGAGGAGATACTGGCAGAGGGGGATCTTCCCATCTACCACACGGCCTATACGCCCTGTTTTCGCCGCGAAAAGATGTCCGCCGGCAAGGACACGCGCGGCATCAAGCGCGGCCACCAGTTCGACAAGGTGGAGATGGTCAAATTCGTGCGGCCAGAGAACTCGATGGATGAACTGGAGAGCCTCATAGAGAACGCCCGGGACATCTGCCGTGGCCTGGGGCTGCCACACCGCCTGGTGCAGATGTGTACGGGGGATCTCAGCTTCACAGCCTCTGTCAAGTACGATATCGAGATATGGGCGCAGGGCTGCCAGGAGTGGTTGGAGGTGTCTTCCTGCAGCAATTTCAAGGATTTCCAGAGTCGGCGGGCGAAGATACGCTATCGTGACGAGGATGAGGGCGACGTGCACTATGTGCATACGCTCAATGGTTCGGGGCTGGCGCTGCCCCGGGTCATGATCGCCATTCTGGAAAACTATCAACAGGAGGATGGCAGCGTCGTCATCCCAGAGGTATTGAGGCCCTATATGGACGGTGTAAAAGTCATCAGGCCATGACGATGCAACGCAGGGAAAGCCCATTTGCTGTCCTCGCGTTGTCACTTGTTTCCTTTTCATGCTATCATAGGGACAGCTGAAGTGGAGGGGAGTTCAAGGGTGACAGATTTACAGTCGGCGTCCGAAGATGGCCTGTACTGGTTGCGCGATGCACTGCGGGGCGTGTTTGTCATAGAGTCCATCACACGGGGGGCCAGAGGGGGCCACGCCGTGCGTATCGAGGGACGTTTTCTCTTGGACCCCGCCGAGGCCTATGCGCATCTTGCGCCTCTATGTCGGGCAAGGGAGAAGACCCTCCTGTTTCGGCGGGAGGGGGAGGATGAGGTCATCTATGTTGTGGATGCCGTCGTCAGGCCGTCACCGAACAAGAAGTGGTTGCCGATCTTGCTGGCGGTGCTCACCGTCCTCTCTACGCTTTTTGCCTATGTCTTTTTCTGGGAGGTGCCGGACCCCTCGCTCTCTGGCATTCTGCGCAGCATCCCCAAAGGTGTTCCCTTTGCCGCGAGTTTGCTGTCCATACTCGTGGGACACGAGCTGGGACACTATTTCATGGCCCGTCACTATGGCGTGGCAGTGACTTTGCCCCATCTCATCCCCTTTCCCATCAGTCCCTTTGGGACGATGGGTGCGGTGATCCGTATGAAGAGCATCCCCCCGAACCGGCGCGCCATGCTGCGTATCGGGACCGCCGGTCCCATAGCGGGCCTGCTGTTGGCTATTCCTATTCTTATCCTAGGATTGCGTCTTTCCCATCTGGCCCCTCTGCCCAGCGAGGGAGGATATGTGATGGAGGGGGCCTCCCTTCTCTACATGCTGGTCAAGCGGTTGATGTTCGGGCGCTGGGTTCCCTCAGAGGGGGTGGATGTTATGTTGCACCCGGTCGCCTTTGCAGGATGGGCGGGATTGCTGGTGACTTCGCTGAATCTGATCCCCGCTGGCCAACTGGATGGGGGGCACGTCCTGTACGCTCTTGTTGGGGACAGGATGCGTTACACGAATTGGGTGCTGATCGGTCTGCTCGTGCTTTTGGGCATCTTTTGGCAGGGCTGGCTGATCTGGGCGGTGCTCGTCTTTGTATTTTCTCGCAACCGCGTAAAGCCGCTGGACGATGTATCGTCTCTTACACACGTGGATAAGATCGTCGCCGTCGTCGTACTCCTCCTCTTTATCCTGACGTTTACTCCCTTGCCCATGCGGTTTGTGACATGAGGGAGAAGGAACTTTTTGTATCCTAAGGCCGTCTAGGGAGGTAGGGGAAGATGATGGGTCGGGGCGATATGTACTGGCAAAAGATACTCATAGGCCTGGCGGCGGCCGTCCTGCTCGTCGTGGGCCTGGGCATCATCGTTTACGTGGGTATCGCCCGTGACCGCATCATGCCCACGCCGACGCCCTTAGCTACACTGCCCCCGTCGCCCTCTCCAAGCGAGACCCCTTCGCCCTCCCCTGCGACGCCGTCTTTGTCCCGCGTTTCCGGCACCGTGCGAGAGTATTCCCCTGGAGCGCTGATCATCGTCATCACCCCCAAAGAGGGGGATGTGGAGCAGATCATCGTTCCCGAGAATCTGGAGGTGACGTGGGACACGGGAGAACGGGCCTCGCCCCGGGAGATAGCGCCCGGTCAGGAGATAGATGTGGAGGGGGAACTGGACCGCTTGGGGCGTCTGATCGCCCAGCGCATCGTCATCGGGGCGAGTCGGGAGACTCCTACGCCCACCCATACGCCGCGGCCCTCGGCGACCTCTACCCCTTCTCTTTCAGAGGGGACCTGGGAAGGCGAGTACTATGACAATCCTAACCTGTCGGGAGATCCGGTATTATCCCGCATGGATGAGACCCTGGACTTTGGTTGGGGGGAAGGTTCCCCCGCTTCCAGAATACCGACCGATCACTTTTCTGCCTACTGGCGTGGACGTTGGACGTTCAAGGAGGGTAATTACCGCTTTTTCGCGTACGTGGACGACGGCGTGCGCCTGTGGGTCGATGGCGAGCTTTTGATCGATCAATGGCACAATCAGGCGGCCACACAATATCATGCGGATGTTTCTCTTGATGCGGGCGAGCATGAGGTCGAGGTGGCCTATTATGAGAATGTGGGACAGGCGCTCTTGCGGGTATGGTGGGAGCATCAGGGAACCTATACGAATTGGCGCGGAGCCTATCATGATAATGTGGAGTTGAGTGGAGAGCCCGTCCTGGTGCGCAACGATAAGGACGTGGCCTTTGATTGGGGGACGCGCACCCCCGCCGCAGGGCTTCCCGCCGACGGGTTCGGTGTGCGTTGGGAACGGAACGTCTCCTTCAAGGAGGGGGCCTATCGCTTCCGTGTCTCGGTGGATGGCGGCGTCAGGCTGTGGTTGGGTTCGCAGCTTTTAATCGACGAGTGGCGCGATGCCCGAGGGGAATACGTGGAACACCCATGGATACCAGAGGGCGCACACGATGTGCGCATCGAATACTATGATGCTGGCGGAAACGCCTCTATTAACGTGCGGTGGGAGCGCGTCGAGACCTTTTCGCATTGGAAGGGCAGTTACTTTGCGAATCCCGATCTCGAGGGCGAGCCCCTCCTGGTGGGCAACGACAGGGATATAGATTTTGACTGGGGCAGTGGCTCTCCTGCTCGCCCTTTGCCCGCGGACAACTTTTCCGTGCGCTGGCGCAGGACGATCTCCTTTGAGGAGGGAACCTATCGCTTCTGGGCCGCTGCGGACGACGGGGTACGCCTCTATGTGGATGGGGAACTCCTCATCGATGACTGGCGCGACTCGTCGGCCAAGCGTCTGGAAGCCGATGCCATGCTCGAGGCAGGGAAATACGGGGTGGTCGTGGAGTACTATGAGCGGGGGGACAGGGCCTCGGTGGAGGTGGGATGGGAGCGCCTTGCCACACCTACACTCACCCCAACGGCCACCCATACTCACACGCCCACAGCGACCATGCAGCCGCCGACGGCGACGCCCACGGCCGCTCCCCCCACGAATACCCCTACACCCACATCAACGCCGCCGACGGCTACGGATACCCCGGCACTGACGCAGACGCCCTCGCCCACTGTCACAGATACACCGACGCCGACGAAGGAGGACTGATGTCCATGGTCTCGGCTTTCGGGGTGCGCACGTACGAGTATGGGGTCTGGGTTCGGTATACACTATCATTTTCTTCTGAGAGCGGGGCTGTTTCTCATGTACTATGATACGTTGACCATGTCGGCCGTAAGGGACGAGATGGCCGGATGTCTCATGGGGGGGCGCGTGCAACGGGTGGTGCGCCCCTCGGAACATGCTCTG
>CAZMOW010000101.1:0-8780 GCA_964567975.1 uncultured Anaerolineales bacterium
GGCAAGGCAGGGTATACCTACGCCTGGGACTTTGGGGATGGTGAGACGAGCACTGACCAGAATCCCACCCACGTCTACGCCAGTGCCGGCACCTATACACCCACCCTCACAATCACCGACACCCTTGGTACGGTGGACACCCAAGATTGCACACCGATTGAGGTGTACGAGCCCGGCGATGCTAATGGGGATGGCGCGGTAAATATGAGCGACGTGACGAAGGTGGAGCGCATCGTTCTTGAACTGGATGGGGAGACCCCCGGGGCCGATGCGAACTGTGACGGCGCCATCAACGTGCTGGACGTGACCTCGATCGAGTTGATCATAATGGGACAGTTATAGGAGCTTCACTCTCCGCAGCGGGCGGGGTTTTCGCAGCCCGCCCGCTGGCACTGCCCGCGTTCCCACGCTGGGATGTGTGGCGTTGTCAGGGGATGTGATCTGCTGACTCTGGATCAGGTTAGTTAGAAGGGGAGGAGATGAGAACGAGACGCTGTTTGGTCTGTGGAGGGTTGATTTGCTGGGCATTGCTGGGCCTGTTCCCTTTTTTATCTCTGGCCGATGTAGAGATTATGGTGAGCGTCAATGCACCTGCTGAGGTGACGTCGGATAGCGATATCATCATCAAGATAGACGTTACAGAGGTGACGGACCTGGATGTGTGTCAGTTCGATGTCGGCTTCGATCCCCGTGTGCTTACGGTGGTCGACGTCACGGCGGGGAACATCGGTGGCACCGCCATCCCCATCGACATGTGGGGAGAGGTCGCGCCGGGAAGGATACGGGTTCTTGGGAACGTTCCCGGGGTGCCGGGGGTGGACGGCGCGGGGCATCTGGCGGAGGTTCACTTTCGCGTCGTCGGCTCTTCGGGCGATGCCAGCGATATCGAGTTTTCCAACGGCCTATTGGGGGACAAGTATGCGGAGGCCATAGCGCCGGTGACCTGGAGGGGCGGTTCGGTGCGGGTGGCGGATTCGACCTCGCCGTCGACCGAGGTGGCATCCTTTTTGGGGTTGGCCAAGACGCCTGCGGCGTCGGCCGCGGCGGGCGAAGGCGGATCAGAGGACGGGGATTTGCCCGCTTTGACCTACGCGCTCGTATCACTTATGATAGTAGTCGCAGCGGGGGTCGTCTGGATGTACGGCAGGCATAGGAGACAAGGGGATGAGGGATAGCGTCAGGTTGCTCTGCGGGATCATGGTCCTCTGCCTGCTGCTGCAACTGTCCCCCGGCCCATCCATGGCCGAGCCGGACGTCACGGTAATCATCGAAGCGCCAGCCGAGGTGGCGGCGGGCAGCGACTTTGTTGGCAGTGTCAACGTCACCGGGGTGGTGGATTTTGACGTCTGTCAGTTCGACGTGGGTTATGATGCCGGCGTGCTTGAGGTGGTGGACGTCGCAGTGGGGAATGTCGGGGGCATCGCCGTGCCCATCGATGCGTGGGGCGAGGTCGCGCCGGGAAGGATACGAGTTCTTGGGAACGTCCCCGGGGTGCCGGGGGTGGGTGGCGCGGGGCATCTGGCGCAGGTCCATTTCCGCGTCGTCGGTTCGGCCGGGAGTGCCAGTGACATCGCCCTCTCGGATGGCATCCTCGGCGACAAGTATGCCGAGGAGATGGCGCCCGTTGCCTGGATTGGGAGTTCCCTGGTCGTCAGCGGCGACCTGACGCCCACAACCTATATGGATACCGATGTGGCCTGCGTGGCCCCCGTGATGGATGGATATATGGTCAGGTTCTCCTACACCTGGCTCGACGCGGGCACGGGCCCCCTGACCCTGGAGCGCAGCGAGATGAGCCTGCCCGCCAGCCAATGGGAGGGGGAGGTGCCCGAGGTGTTGGAGGTGGGCGAACATACCTTTGATATCTGGGTCAAGAACATGGAGGATCTGACCTGGACCATCGAGGGAGAGGGGCATGTGGCGCAGGCGCATGCCCGGCCCGATCACGAAGAAGAGTGCCTGGGCGTGCCCCAATACGTTGGAGGGGTCTTCTACGACGTGGATCACAGTGGGACGCAGGATACCCACGACCTGCCCCTGGGCAACTGGCCGGTCGAGCTGCAGGCGGAGGAGACGGGGGAGATTCACACCACAAAGACGGTATCCGATACCTTTAGCCCCTTTTACGGGCAGTGGGCGATGCCGGAGGGGATGATCTCGGGGACCTATATCGTGTCCAATGTGGGGGTGGAGGGATGGGTCCAGTCGTATCCGACGGAGCCGTCCACCTATCGCATGGACTATCATGGTGGGGGCTCCTTCACGCTCCTGAGTTCCGAACCCGAGGGCTATGCGGGACGACTGGATTTTGGCACCTATCCGGTGCTGGCGGAGGAGACGTGGACCTACTGGTATCCGTTGGTCTTTCAGGCGCATTGATTGGGGGATGTGGTTCCCATCGGACGGGGCCGGAGGGCGAGGAGGGCTGACAGGCTTTCCTCGCTTTTTGTATTGGTTGACAGCTTCCCTGGGGAGGCTAGAATATGTTCATGAATTGTCTTGACCATCATAGCATGCAGGAGGCGGAAAAGTGACATATCAGGTAGGCATCATCGGCTGCGGACGGCCACGGGACGAGGAGGAACATACGGGCTTTGGCATGGCCCACGCACACGTCAGGGGGTACGAGGCCTCTCCCGATGCGGAACTTGCTGCCCTGGCGGACATCAAGATCGAGAACGCTGAGGCCTTTCAGGAGGAGCACGGCGGGGAGCGGATCTATACCGACTATCATGAGATGTTGGACGAGGAGGATCTGGATATCGTCAGCATCTGCACCTGGCCCCATCTTCACGCCGAGATGGTCATGGCCTGTGCGGAGGCCGGTGTGAAGGCGATTCATTGCGAAAAACCCATGGCGCCCACCTATGGCGAGGCTGTGGAGATGACGCGCATCTGTGAGGCGCGCGGCGTGCAGCTCACCTTCAACCATCAGCGGCGCTTTGGGGCGCCCTTTCGCCGGGCCAAGGAACTCCTTGACGAGGGAGCCATCGGCGACCTGATCCGTCTGGAGGGTTCATGCTCCAATATGTTCGATTGGGGCACCCACTGGTTCGACATGCTCTTTTTCTATAACGACGAGACGCCGGTGGAATGGGTCATCGGCCAGATCGAGCCCCGGGGCGGGCAAAAGATATTCGGTGTCCCCGTGGAGGGACAGGGCATCAGCCATTTCAAGTACCAGAATGGCGTCCACGGTCTCATGATCACGGGCTTTGAGGCCGGTTGGGAGGCTTCTAACCGGCTCGTGGGCACCCAGGGCGTCATCGAGGTGGGCCACAGTCAGGATGTGCCCCTGCGCACCTGGATCGAGGGTCAGGAGATGTGGCGGCCGCTGGAGCTTGAGGAGGGGCTGCATGGCCAGGACTATGTGAAGGTCGCCGTATTGGACGTCATCGACGCCCTCAAGACGGGGCGCGAGCCAGAACTGGCGGCGCGCAAGGCGCTGCAGGCCACGGAACTGATCTTTGCCACTTACGAGTCCAGCCGCAAGCGGGGGCGCGTGGACCTTCCTCTAGACATTGAGGACTCGCCGCTGCTGGCCATGCTGGAGACGGGAGAGATGGAGGGCGATTTCCCCGAGCTGGTCTGGTGAACGATGGATCACACCCGCCTGGGGCGGCCTTTGAACCTGCTGAAGGCAGATCGCGGAGTCATGCGCAGCAGGATACGCCTTCAGCAGGTTTTCGCATCGAAGGTCGAGTTGTCTTTGCTGGGGGGAATGGTCACGGGAGTCAAAAGATTGTTCCGTCCCTATCGCTTATCGATCATGGGTGCGCTCAGAGGGTATTGCCAGGCTCCGAATGTAGAGACGCAAGATCTTGCGTCTCTACATATCAGAGGGCTGAAGGGGCCCGAAGATGTTCTGGATCAGTGCGGGATCCTCGAATGTTGTCGCCGCCAAAATCGGTTGGAATAGCGTTCCAAACTTTGGCCTTGAAGATCCCAAAGTTCTCCGCCACTTTCTCCGGACTCTGAAAGACTCAGCCTGGGGCCTTTGGTCCCAGGGCAGACTGGGTGAGGAGCGCCCCCCTTACTGATCCGATACCTCTATCTCTATCCAGGCATTCAGGGATTCGCCAGGCTCCAGGATGGTGAGATGGGCCGCTTGTTTGATACTCTGTGTGTCGATCACGGTGGCATCACACAGCGTATCAAACTGTTTACCCTGTGCATAAAGATTATGGGCGTCCGTGGAGCAGGACTGGTTCTCGATGCAGAAAAAGGGCGCCCCCGGTGGCGTATAGATGACGCTGTGGGTGAAAAGACCCGAGGCTCGCAGGGTGACCTTTTTCCCGATATCGTCATAATAAATCACCTGGGGTTTGTCCGGTTCCAGTCCCCAAAAGACGTCGTCCAGGTCTAGGCCTTGCAGTGACGTGGGCGTGCGCAGATCGGCCGGTCCCTGATCCAGATCGAGCAGGCGTCCCGTAGGCAACAGGTCGACGGCCTCCATCCACTTTTGGGCCGGGGAGAGGATGCGCACGCTCTCGCGGGAGCCGATGATGCGAAAGTAGGGATGGATGGCCAGGCCAAAGGGCAGTCGCCTGTCATCGCTTTCGTTGCGCACGGTAAAGTCCGCGCGCACCCCACGGCGTTTCAGCGTATAGGTCACTTGCAGGGTATTGCGGATGGGGAAGCGGCGGTGGATCTCTTTTCCCGGTCGAAAGTGTATTTCCGCAGAGGCCGAGATGCCCTCTTTGGTGACGATGGGTTTTTCGTACGTCCAGGGCACGTCGCGTACCAGCCCATGGATAAAGTTGGGACCGTCGTTGGGCTCAAAGGTGTAGGTTCGCCCTTCGAAGGTGAAGGTGGCGTCGCGGACTCTGTTGGGCGTGGGATAGAGGATGGGGGTGCCCAGGAGAACCCGCTCTCCCTGGGATTCTTCCATGCCATATAAATAGTCCTGTCCATCGACCTGCAGGCGAAATAGGTTACAGCCCCGTTCGGGGCTGAAGGAAAGAGAGCTTTGTTTCACACCGTCCTCGCTTTGATACTCCATTTGCACGATGTGCCATCCCGTCTCTGGGTGATCGTACTCGTGGTAACTGTGACGATTCATGGGCATCTCCTATCCTCTATCACGATTGCCTGTAGGTTATAAAGGCATTATACTCGTCGCCGGATAGTTTGGGAATCTAGCCACCTGAAGGAGCGCGTATGCGAATCGAGGATTTGCGACCTGTCGTCGTCCACGTCAATCATCGTGGGGATTGGGTTTTCGTTCAGATCCAGACCGATGGGGGCGTCGTCGGCCTGGGGGAGGCCAGTCACAGCGGAAACGATGCCCTGTTGCTTTCCGTCCTGGAACAGTACAGGGAGCGTCTCGTGGGGCGAGACCCCTTGCACATCGAAAAGATCTGGCAGGAGTTGAATAATAAGAACGCCGGGCGCGTGGAGCATACGGCCCTGAGCGGCATCGAACAGGCCCTGTGGGATGTGATGGGGCAATCGCTGGGGGTTCCCATACGCACCCTGTTCGGCGGCCCCGTGCGGGAGCGCGTGCGTCTCTACGCCAACATAAACCGCCACGTCACGGACCGCAGCGCCGAGGGGTTCGCACGGGCGGCCGTGCAGGCCGTTGCAGAGGGATTCACGGCGATCAAGATGGCCCCTTTCGACGAGCTGCGGCCCCCCGATCACGTGCGCACGGGTCCCAGGGCGGCCTGGGGGCCGGGTGTGGAGCGGGTGCGCGCGGTGCGGGAGGCCATCGGGCGCGAGGTGGAGCTGCTGATCGACTGTCACGGGCGCATGGAGAGCTCTGAGGCCATTCGAGTGGCCAAGGAATTGGAGGATGTGGACCTGTTCTGGTACGAGGAGCCCATACCCCACATCTACACCGACGAGCTGGAGCGGGTGACCGCCGCCGTGTCCGTGCCCACGGCCTCTGCCGAGAGCGTCTATTCCGTGGAGGGCTTTGCCCCGTTTCTTTGTCGTCCCATCGTGGATGTGATCATGCCCGACGTGAAACACGATGGGGGTTTGCTGGAGATGAAGCGCATCGCCGGGGCGGCGCGTATGCGCAAGATGCTGGTGGCCCCCCACAGCCCCTCGGGACCGGTCTCCACGGCGGCCACGGGCCAGCTGGTGAGCACACTGAGCAATTTCCTGATTTTGGAGTACGCCTGGGGGGAGGCCGATTGGCGCGCCGATCTCCTCGATCCGCCCGAGCGCATGGAGGAGGGCTATCTCATCCTCTCCGATGAACCCGGTCTGGGCCACCGCCTGAACCCCCAAGTTGTGGAGCAACACAGGCTGGATGTGGCCGATGACCGCGATTCGTCCAAGGTGGTTCCGGATTGACCTGAAAGGAAAAAAAAGTCTTCTTTGCTTTTCGGGAGAGGCGGGGTACAATGAGACTGGTGAGGGCATTTATTTGATCGTGATGATGGGTGGGGCGAATAGTATATGGGTGACGAGATTTCAGATCAGCAGAAGCGGTCCTCTACGGCCTTTGGGGAGAGGCTGAAGGGGTTCACCCTCTTTTTCGTGGCTTTGGTGGTCATTGGGCTGGATCAATATACAAAGCATCTGGTGCGCGAGGGGCTCGAACTTGGCATATCGTATAATCCCATCTCCTGGTTGGAGCCCATGGTCACGCTGACCCATGTGCGTAATACAGGCGCGGCCTTTGGACTGTTTCCCGGCCTGCAGTACGTTTTTGCCGCCGTCGCACTGGTGGTGGTGGCGCTCATCGTCGTCTACCACAGGGAACTGACGGCCGATTCCTTCTTCCTGCATATGGCCTTTGGCCTGCAGTTGGGCGGTGCCACGGGAAACCTCATCGACCGCATCTTGCAAGGGTACGTGACCGATTTCATCGATTTTCGCGTCTGGCCCGTGTTCAACGTGGCCGATAGCTCGGTGGTGGTGGGAACGATCCTGCTGGTCTATTACACCTTCTTTTTGAGCGCGCCCGTTGAATCGGAGGGCGACGTGGAGTCGCTCGATTCCGAAATCGCTCGTGGTTCCTAAGCGTCTCCGCGAAGCCATGTCCCATTATCGTTTCTCGGTGGATGAGAAAGGTGGCGGACGGCTGGACAGATACGTCGCCGATCGCCTGTCCGGTCTCTCGCGCTCAAAGGTGCAGCGGCTTATCGAGAACGGACATATCCTGCTCAACGGCGAGGTGAAAAAGGCCAGCTATTCCCTGGCGGTTGGCGATTCGATCCAGTTGCACATTCCTCCCGAGGAACCGCGCCTCCCCCAAGCAGAGGATATCCCACTGGATGTGGTGTATGAGGATGATGACCTGTTGGTGGTGAACAAGCCGCCGAGGCTCGTCGTGCATCCAGCGCCGGGTCATCCCTCGGGTACCCTGGTGAACGCGCTGTTGGCGCACCGTCCCGAGATAGCAGAGGCGGACGCCAATCCTCAACGGCCCGGCATCGTGCACAGGCTCGATGCGGACACATCAGGCCTCCTTGTGGTAGCAACGAATCGGGAGACCCAGTCCGCCCTGCAGGCGCAGTTCAAGGCGCGGGAGGTGGAAAAGGCGTATCTGGCGCTTCTTCACGGGCACCTGACCCCAGATCACGCCGCCATCGAGGCCCCCATAGGCAGGCATCCCCATGACAGAAAGCGCATGGGTGTGGTGCGCGGGGGGCGGTATGCGCGCACGGAATACAGGGTGCAGGAGCATCTGCAAGATTTCACCGTGGTGGAAGCAAAGCCCCTCACGGGGCGCACCCACCAGCTGCGCGTGCACTTTTCCTCCATAGGCTATCCCATCGTCGGCGATGATAAGTATGGGCGCCGTCGTGAGGAGGTAGGGGCGCCCCGCCAACTACTCCACGCACAGCGTCTGACCTTTACGCATCCGGGCAGCGATGAGCGATTGACATTTGAGACTGAATTGCCCCCCGATTTTCGGCGTGTTTTGGAGCACTTGCGCTCCGAGGATGGGGGAGGTTCGGGCTAGAGATCGGCCGCTCGATCTCACACCCCGCCATAGATGGGGATGCTCGCGCCGTTTATACTACCCGTCTCCTGGCGACAGAGAAAGAGCATCAAGCGCGCTATCTCTGTTGGCGTGACCCACCGCGAATGGTCCGCCTCCGGCATGTTTTCTCGGGTATGTGGAGTATCGATGATGCTGGGGAGGATGGCGTTGGCCACGATGCCCCGCTGACGATAGTCGGCGGCTATGGAGGCGGTCAGGGAGACGACGCCGGCCTTGGCCACATTGTAGGCCGCCTGCCGGGGGCGGGGATCCTGCGCCGCCTTTGAGGCCACATTCACGATGCGACCCCACCCCTGGTCCACCATGTGGGGGATGACGGCGTGGTTTATCAGGAACGCCGAGTGCAGGTTGAGTTGTATCACCCGCTGCCAATCCTCCTCCGTGACGTCGCCCAGTCGGGCGCCGCCGCTCCAGCCTCCCACTGTGTTGAGCAGGATGTCCACGCCTTCCCATCGTGCCGCGATGGCCTCGATCAGCGTATCGACCTCATCGCCTTCTGTAAGGTCCACCGCCCGTGTCAGGACCCGTTCCTCGGGCAGGGAGTATTTTCGGACGAGCTCGCTCAGGGCTTGCTCGTGTGGGGCGGTCAGTGCCATTCTATATCCCTCGCTGGCCATGGTCCGCACGAGGGCCCGCCCCAGGCCGCCCGTGGCGCCCGTTATCAGTACAACTTTTTTCTGCATATCAGCCTCCCGAAAGGATTGAGAGTTCATGTTTTCAGTCTATGGGCCCCATTATAACAGTACGGAGGCGTTTTCCGTAATTGGGTGCACGCAAAGTCTGTTAGGCTGACCCCACATACGAGAAAGAAGAGACT